>JBAVJR010000043.1:0-6767 GCA_049687855.1 Steroidobacteraceae bacterium
GCTCGGCGCCGGCTCGTGGGGCACGGCGCTCGCCGTGCACCTGGCACGCACCGGGCACCCGACGGTGCTCTGGGGTCGCGACGCCGCACAGATGGCGGCGTTCGCGGCTGCGCGCTGCAACACGCGCTATCTGCCAGTGGCGCCGTTTCCCGAATCGCTCGTCGTCGAGTCCGGTCTGGCGCGCGCCGTCGGGGCAGCGCAGGAATTGCTGATCGCCGTGCCGAGCCACGCCTTCCGTGAATGCCTCGAGCACGTCGCGCCGCTGCTGCGCAACGGCATGCGCGTGTCGTGGGCCACCAAGGGCTTCGAACTCGACTCGGGCAAGTTGCCGCACCAGGTCGCGAACGAAGTGCTCGGCATCGCCGTGCCCAAGGCCGTGCTGTCCGGGCCCACGTTCGCACGTGAAGTCGGGCTCGGCTTTCCGACGGCCATGACGGTCGCTTCGCGCGACCAGGAGTACGCGCTCGCGCTCGCGCGCGGCCTCTCCGGGCAGAATTTTCGCGCCTACGCCTCGACCGACGTCGTCGGCGTGGAAGTGGGCGGCGCGACGAAGAACGTGCTCGCCATCGGCGCCGGTATTTCGGACGGCCTCGGCTTCGGCGCCAACACACGCGTCGCGCTGATCACGCGGGGTCTCGCCGAGATGATGCGGCTCGGCGTGGCGCTCGGCGCAGAGAAGGACACGTTCATGGGACTGGCCGGACTCGGCGACCTCGTGCTCACCTGCACCGACGACCAGTCACGCAACCGGCGCTTCGGCCTGGCATTGGCCGCGGGCAAGGCCGCGACGGAAGCACAGCGCGAGATCGGCCAGGTGGTCGAAGGCGTGCTGGCGGCGCGGGCCGTCCGCAACGTCGCCGACACCCATCACGTCGAGATGCCGATCGCCGAACAGATATGCCGCGTGATCTATGAAGGTCTCGCCCCGCGCGATGCGGTGGCCGCACTCATGGGGCGAGCGGTGAAGTCGTCCGAGACGCAGTAGGCGTCACGCAGGGTCGGCACTGCTGCGGCGGCCAGCGATGCGGGCCGCCAGGGCACGCGTGACTCAGCGCCAGCCCAGCTGGCGCCATGCTTCATAGACGACGACCGCGACCGAATTCGACAGGTTCAGGCTCCGGGCGCCCGCGCGCATCGGGATCCGCAGCCTCCGTTCGACCGGGCAGGCTGCGAGCACGGCTTCCGGCAGGCCCCGCGTTTCGGGCCCGAATACGACGACGTCACTCGCGGCGAAGCGCACCGTGTCGTAGGCAGCCTCGCCCCTGGTGGTCAGCGCGAACCAGCGCGGGATGGTGCCATCCGGACCCGCTTTCGCCAGCGCCAGCAGGCAGGCCGCGAAGTCGTCGTGGACCCGCACTTCGGCGAGTTCGTGGTAATCGAGGCCGGAGCGCTGCACGGATCGCGCGTCGAGCCGGAACCCGAGCGGCCGTACGAGGTGCAGGCAGGCACCCGTGTTGGCGCACAGCCGGATGACGTTGCCCGTGTTGGGCGGAATCTCGGGCTCGAACAGGACGACGTGCAGTGGCATAGAATCGGGTCGGTCGCTCGCGGGATGGACTCGCGCGCAGGCAGTGACGGGGGATTCTCGCATGGTGCACGTCAAGCAACTGCTCGGACGCAAAGGACACGAGGTCTGGTCGGTGGATGCCGACGAACCGGTGCTCGAAGCCATCCAGATGATGGCGGACAAGCACGTCGGCGCGCTGCCGGTCACTCGCGGTGGCGAGCTGGTCGGGGTGATTTCCGAACGCGACTACGCCCGCAAGGTGATTTTGCTCGGCCGCTCTTCGGCCGAGACTCCGGTCTGGCAGATCATGAGCTCGCCGGTGGTGACGGTCTCGCCCGGCGACGACGTGCGCCAGTGCATGCAGGTCATGACCGAGAAGCGCATCCGCCACCTGCCGGTCATGCAGGACGGACGCATGGTCGGCATGATCTCGATCGGCGACCTCGTGCGGGCGGTGATCGAAGAGCAGGACCAGACGATCCAGCACCTCGAACGCTTCATTGCCGGCTGACGTAGCTTACAATTCGCTCATGTCCGCCGCCCTGGCTCAATCGCTGGCCGTCGATTTCTGCGGTCTCCGGCTCGCCTCTCCCATCGTCCTGCTGTCCGGGTGCGTCGGTTTCGGCGAGGAATACACGCGGGTCGAAGGATTCTCGAACCGCGACGTCGGGGCGATCGTGCTGAAGGGCACGACGCGCGAGCCACGGCTCGGCAATCCGGCGCATCGCGTCTGCGAGACGCCGATGGGGATGCTCAATGCCATCGGCCTGCAGAACCCCGGCGCCGATTACGTGGTCGGCCAGATCCTGCCCACGCTCGACTTCACCGAGACGGCGTTCTTCGCCAACGTCTGCGGCTCGACGATCGAGGACTACGTCGAGGTGACGCGCCGTTTCGACGATTCGCCGATCGACGCGATCGAGCTGAACATCTCCTGCCCCAACATCAAGGAGGGCGGCGTGCAGTTCGGCAATTCGCCCGACATGTCGGCCCGCGTGGTGGAAGCGTGCCGGCGCGTGACGAAGAAGCCGCTCATCACGAAACTGTCGCCAAACCAGACCGACATCAGGGAAAACGCGCGACGCTGCATCGAATCGGGCAGCGATGCGCTCGCGGTCATCAACACCGTGATGGGCATGGCCATCGACGTGAAGACGCGCAAGCCGGTCATCGGCAACATCCAGGGCGGCCTTTCCGGGCCTGCGATCAAGCCGATCGCGCTGCTGAAGGTGATGCAGGTCGCCGAGGTCGCGCGCCCGCACAACGTGCCGATCATCGGCCAGGGCGGCATCTGCAGCGCGGACGATGCGCTCGAGTTCATCATCGCCGGCGCGACGACCGTTGGCGTCGGCACCTCGCTGTTCTACGAGCCGCACTCCTGCAAGCGCATCAATGACGGCATCGCCGCGTATCTCGCCGCGCACAGGATGGAATCCGTCAGCGAGCTGATCGGCAGTCTCGATGCGCCGCAGAGGACCGTCCAGGCCTGCGCCTGCTGACGCCTGACGTCCGGGGACAACACCGATGAAACTGCGACGTGCCCTCGGCTGGATCGCCCTCGCGATTCCCCTGCTGGCGATACTGGTTCTCGCCGTGGGTTACTGGCTGTCCGACAACGATTGCGGCAAGGCCGCGGCTCCCGGGGTGCCGATGAAGGCCATCGTCTACTGCGACTACGGCACCGCCGACGTGCTCCGGCTCGAGGAAGTCGAGAAACCCGTGCCCGGCGACGACGAAATCCTCGTCCGGGTGCACGCGGCAGGGGTCAACCCGCTCGACTGGCACTACATGCGCGGCACGCCCTACCTGATGCGGCTCAGCTCCGGACTGCGCAAGCCAAAGGACACGCGAGTCGGCGTGGACTACGCGGGCACCGTCGAAGCAGTAGGCCGCAACGTCACGCGGTTCCAGCCGAACGACCAGGTTTTCGGCGGTCGCTCGGGCGCACTCGCGCAATACGTGGTCGCGAAGCAGGACGGCGCGGTGGCAATCAAGCCGGCCAATGTCGGCTTCGAGCAGGCGGGAGCAGTCGCGATCGCCGCCACCACCGCGCTGCAGGGACTGCGCGACGCGGGCCGGCTCGAGGCGGGTGACAAAGTGTTGATCAACGGCGCCTCGGGCGGCGTCGGCACCTTCGCCGTGCAGATCGCGAAATCGATGGGCGCCGAAGTGACCGCCGTCTGCAGCTCGCGCAACGTCGAGCTGGTCCGCTCGCTCGGCGCAGACCACGTGGTCGACTACACCAGGGATGACTACACCAGCGCCGACGTGCGCTACGACGTGATCCTCGATAACGTCGGTAACCGCTCGCTCGCCGAGAACCGGCGCGTGCTCGAGCCCGACGGCCGCTACGTGCTGATCGGCGGCGGCGGCCCGGAAGCGGGCAATTGGATCGGCCCGATGGTGAAACCGTTGCAGGCGCTGCTGACCTCGCCTTTCGTCAGCCAGGACATGGGGATGTTCCTCACATCCGTTACGCGCGAGGACATGCAGCGGCTCGCCGAGCTGATGAGTTCAGGGGCCGTCACGCCGGTAATCGACCGGCGCTACGCGCTGAGCGAGGCCGCCGCAGCGATCAGGTATCTCGAGCAGGGACGCGCGCGCGGCAAGGTCGTTGTCACGATGGAGTGAGACGGAGCCAGCCGCTTCGCTCAGGCGTCGTCCATCCCGAGTTCCTTGAGCTTGCGCGTCAGCGTGTTGCGGCCCCAGCCGAGCAGCTTCGCTGCTTCCTGCCTCCCGCCACGAGTCACCTTCAACGCTTCGCGCAGCAACGTGCGCTCGAACTCCGGCATCGCATCGTCCAGCAACGGCATGCCACCACTTGCGAGGCGCGCCTGCGCCCAGCTCGCGAGTGCCACCGACCACTCGGTGCCGCTTGCCGACAGCACCGAGCCGGCGCCGCCGAGATCGCCCGGGATGTCGCTTGCCTTGATCTCGCGCCCTGCGGCCAGCACGGTGAGGCGACGACACGCGTTGACGAGCTGCCGTACGTTGCCCGGCCAGTCGAAGGCGGCGAGAGCGCGCGCAGCATCTTCGGCCAGCACTTTGGGAGCGACGCCGAGTTCGATCGCCGCGACGTCCAGGTAGTGCTGCAACAGCTCCGGGATGTCCTCGCGCCGGTTGCGCAGTGGCGGCACTTCGATGCGGATGACGTTCAGGCGATGCAGCAGGTCTTCGCGGAAGAGGTTCTCCTTCACGCGCGATTCGAGGTCCTGGTGCGTGGCAGCGATGACGCGCACGTCCACCTTCACGGGCAGCTGGCCGCCGACGCGGTAGAACTCGCCTTCCGCCAGCACGCGCAGCAGGCGCGTCTGCAGTTGCGGCGACATGTCGCCGATCTCGTCGAGGAACAGCGTGCCGCCGTCCGCTTGCTCGAAGCGCCCGCGACGCAGCTCGGTGGCGCCGGTGAACGCGCCCTTTTCGTGGCCGAACAGCTCCGATTCCAGCAGGTCGGCCGTGAACGCCGACGTGTTGAGCGCGATGAACGGCTTGGAAGCGCGCGGGCTGTGACGATGCAACGCGCGCGCGACCAGTTCCTTGCCGGTGCCGGACTCGCCCGTGATCAGCACCGTCATGCTCGAGCGCGAGAGCCGGCCGATCGAGCGGAACATGTCCTGCATCGCCGGCGCGTGGCCCAGCATCTCGGGAATGCGGCGCGACTCGGAGGCCGACTCGACGGACTGCTGCTGCGTGGCGGCGCGACGCACCAGCTCCACGGCCTGGTCGATGTCGAACGGCTTCGGCAGGTATTCGAACGCGCCGCCCTGGTAGGCCGCGACGGCGCTGCCGAGATCGGAGTGCGCCGTCATCACGATCACGGGCAGCTTCGGCCGCCGCGTACGCACTTCGTCCAGCAGTTCGAGCCCGCTCGTGCCGGGCATGCGGATGTCGGTAACCAGCACGTCGGGCTCGCCACGGCGCAATGCGGACATCGCGCTGTCGGCGTCCTCGAACGCGATCGGCGACATGCCGGCCTGCTTCAGTGCCCGCTCGAGCACCCAGCGGATCGAGGCGTCGTCATCGACGATCCAGACTTCAAGTGCCGGCGGTTGGTTCATTGGCGTCGAAAGGCAACAGGATCGTGAAGACAGTGCGACCCGGGCGACTGTCGAATTCGATCAGGCCGTCGTGACGGCCGATCAGGTCCTGCGCAACGGCGAGGCCGAGGCCGGTGCCGGTCTTGCGCCCCGTGACGAGCGGATAGAACACGGTGTCCTTGAGTTCGACCGGGACGCCCGGGCCGTCGTCTTCGACCTGGATGCCGACGACGACACGGTAACGGCGACTGCCGATGCTGGCATTGGTCAGCGCGCGCGTGCGCAGGACGATGCGGCCATGCTCGCCGACGGCCTGGATCGCGTTGCGCCCGAGATTGAGCAGCGCCTGGATGATCTGGTTCCGGTCGAGGCGCAGTCGTGGCAGGCTCGGGTCGTAATCGCGCTCGATCTGCACGCCCGTGGGCGCCTCGGCCGCAAGCAGGTGCCCGACGTGCTGCACGATCTCGTGGATGTTGACCGGCTCCTTGCGCGGCGGCTGCCCTGGCCCGAGCAGGGCATCGACGAGCGCGGCGAGCCGATCGGCCTCGGCGATGATCACGGCGGTGTATTCATGCAGCGCCGGCTCTTTCAGCTGGCGTTCGAGCAGCTGCGCCGCACCGCGCAATCCGCCGAGCGGGTTCTTGATCTCGTGCGCGAGCTGGCGAACCATCGCGCGGCTGCCCCCGAGTTGCGTGAGCAGCGCGTTCTCGCGCGTGATGCGCTGGTGGTGCGTGGTGTCGGCGAGCTCGATCAGCACGCCGCCGTCGCGGCCCGGCGGATCGAACGGCGTCACGGTGACATCGAGCACGCGCGGGAGTGCGCCGGGGCCGGCTTCGAATGGAATCTCACGGCGCGAGTACTGCGCGCCGGCTGCGCGTGCGCGGCTCACGACGCCTTCGAGTTCGGTGTTGGACTTCAGCAGGTCGCGCACGGCGCGACCCATGGCCTGGTTGCGGCTCAAGCCGAACAGGTCTTCGGCGGGCTCGTTCAGGTGCACGACGGCGCCGTCACCATCGAGCCAGACGACGGACGTAGCGATGCCGTCGAGCAGTGCGGTGAGCTCGGCCGGCGTCGGTCGCACGACGGCGCGAAGTTCCGCGGCCACGTCACGCCCTCCTTGCGGGGCGCGACGCCGCTGCGGGTGGAAGGCTCAGCCGCCTCGCTTGGGCTGCGGTGGCCGGACCGCCGGGCCCTGGTTGCTCGGATTGTTCACGGTCGTCTGC
>JBAVJR010000044.1:0-5345 GCA_049687855.1 Steroidobacteraceae bacterium
CGCGCCTGGCCGCCTCGATGCGCTCGCGCGAGCTGGAGACGAAGTTCCAGTAGATGTGCCGCGGTCCGTCGAGCGCAGCGCCGCCAGCCAGCATGGCGCGGGAATCCTCGAGCGCGCGGATCGACACGGAGCCGGCAGCGGACGCAAGCACCATGAACTGGCCTTGTTCATAGGCCTTGCCGTCGATCTCGACCCGGCCCTGCGCGACGTAGCAGGCGCGCTGCTCGTGCTCGTCCGGCACCTCGACCGCAGCCCCGGCGGCCAGCTGCGCATCCACGTACAGCGTCGGCGAGAACACGCCGACGGGTGAGCGCTGGCCGTACGCCGTGCCCGCGATCACCGTGAGGATCACGCCCGGACGCTCGATGCGCGGCAGGCTGGCCGCCCCGTGATGTGCGAAAGACGGCTCCCGCTCTTCGTCCGCGCGCGGCAGCGCGACCCACGTCTGGATGCCGTGGGCACGCGTGCGCCCGTTGGCGTCGCGCACCTCCGGCGGCGTGCGCTCCGAATGCACGATGCCGCGACCAGCCACCATCCAGTTGACGTCGCCCGGACGGATCAGCTGCGCCGTGCCCAGGCTGTCGCGATGCATGAATGCGCCTTCGAACAGGTACGTCACGGTCGCGAGCCCGATGTGCGGGTGCGGCCGCACGTTGACGCCCTGCCCCGGCCCGAAGTCCGCTGGTCCCATGTGATCGAAGAAGATGAACGGACCGACGGTTTGCAGCCCCACGGCGGGCAGCACGCGCCGCACGGTGAAATCGCCGAGATCGCGCGGCCGCGGTTCGATGACCCGCTCGACCGGATTCGACACGGTGGCGCCTACTGCAGGCCCAGTACGGCCTTGCCCTGGTTGAAGGTCACGTCGACCGGGATGCTGCGGGCCGTGAGGCGGCCGAGGTCGGTCGCGAGGTCCGGCCGGATCACGCCGAGTTCCTGCGCGAGTTTCTCCACGCCGCCGTAGTCGCCGTCGCCCTGCAGCTTGAGGATGAGCGCCGACAGTTCGTCCATGGCCTGGCGCGTCTTCGCCATGTCGACGCGGTACCTGCCACTGGCGTCACGGGTGAACGAACCGCGGTCCGCGAAGAAGTTGAAGCGCAGCATGTTGGCGCGACCGTGCGCCGAAGCGGCGCCGAAACGCACGGAGCGGAAGATCCCGGTCATGAACGTGACGTAGTAGTCCTCGAGCGAGCCGGACACCTCGCCTTTCTCGTGCAGCTTCGTGATCATGTAGAGGCCGAGGATGTCGGCCTTGCCTTCCTCGAGCCCGCTGCCGAGTTCCTTGAGCGCGTCGCGCACCGTGCCCTTGCCGTCGAGCGTGTTCTTGATGCCGAGCCCGTGCGCGACTTCATGGAACATCGTCGTGCCGAAGAAGGCGTCGAACGTGACGTGCCTGCGCTGCTCCGGCACGATCAGTTCGTCGGCAATCGGCACCATGATCGCGTCGAACTTCGCCCGCATCGCGTTCTTGAGCTGCAACCGGCGCGTGCCTTTCTCGAGCTGAACCTGCTCGTCGTTCGGCAGATTGATCGCGATGGTCTTCGAGCCGGAGTTGCAGTCGCCCGCGTAATAGAGGACGTCGTAGGCGTTAAGGTCGGAATCGGTGCCCGGCTGCTCGGCCTTGTAGGCGTCCGCAACGGGCAGGCCGCGCTGCAGTTCGGGCAGCATCGCCGCGTAGCGCGCCAGGCGCCTGCTCCATTCCATGTCCTTGACCAGCACGTACGCTTCGTACGCCGCCTTGTAGCCGAACAGCTGGTCTTCGTAGGTCTCGATCGGCCCGATCACGAGGTCGATGCGGTTGGTCTTCATGTCGAGCCAGGCGCGATCGCTGTCACGGTACCGGTCCGTGCGCAGGGCCTGCGCGCGCAACTCGAGGTAACGCTTGAGACCGGGATCCTCGGCGAGCGCGGCAGCCTGCTCGACCAGGCGGGCGGCCTTCTCGATCTCGGCCTGGTGCTCGACGTGATAGGGCACCGTCTTGAGCGCGCCCCTGGCGTCGCGACGCAGCACGGTGTATTCACTGCGCGAATCGGGGAGGTTCGCGCGCTCGAATTCCTCCTTGCTCATGTCGCGCGGATAGAACTGTGCGCCCGGCGGCTTCGGCCCGACGCCCGGCACGAACGCAGCATTGTCGGCGAGCCGGTCCCACGGGCCGTAGTTGAGTTCGGCGAAGCGTCGCTGCTGCGCATGCCCGGCCAGGCTCGCGAGCAGCGACCTGCGGTCGCCATAGGCTTGGCGCCAGAACAAGCCATCCATGACGTCCGCCGCGTCGATGAAGAGCCCGAGCATGCGGCGCTCCTTGTCCGTGAGCCAGGTCAGGTCGGACCGCAGCGTGAAGGGCGCGTAGATCCCGGGCCGCGCTGGCACCACCGGCTGCGTCTTCTCGTCCTGCGGCATCGTCCCCTCGCCGGCGCCCGCAGCGCCTGCCCAGATCGTCACTGCCGCGATGCCTGCCAGCACCGCTTGTCGGATCATCGTCACGGTCGTCTCCTGGTCGTCATTTGCGGCCGAACAGCGCTTCGAGTTCGGCCTTGGCCTTGTCGGCCGCGCTCACGGCCTCGGGTCGGTAGGCCGCGGGTGTCGGCCGGAAGTAATCGCAGAAATTCGCCGCCAGCTTGTCCTTCACTTCTTCGGCGATGGTCTCACGGCAGTGCTTGGCCTTGCCCGTGTCGTAGAACTCGCACATGCGGCACACGTGCAGTTCCGCATGACATGCCCGGCATTCCTCCAGTCGCCGCAGCGGCAGCGAATAGTCGGCGAGCGAAGTTCCGCATTTCCAGCAGCGCAATCCATTGTCCATCGACGGGTCCCGGGGGCGTTCGGATCGCGCCTTAGCTACGCTCCCCTCCGGGCCTTGTCAATCGGCCACAGTCGATTACGCTTGCGTTCCCGCTCCGTGGAATCCCGCATGGCCGTCCGCACCGTTCTCCGCATGGGTCATCCGCTGCTGCTGCAGCCCGCCGCTCCGGTCCAGCGCTTTGGCACCGCCGAATTGCGCGAGCTGGTGGCCGACATGGATGACACCATGCGTGCGCTGAACGGCGCCGGCATCGCCGCGCCGCAGATCGGCGTGTCGTTGCGGGTCGTGATCTTCGAGGTCCGGCACAACCCGCGATACCCGCAGGCCGAGCCCGTGCCGTATACGGTGCTGGTCAACCCGGTGCTGGACCTGCTCGGCGACGAACGCGACGAAGCCTGGGAAGGGTGCCTGTCGGTGCCGGGCTTACGGGGCGCGGTCGCGCGCCACACGAACCTCCGCTACCGCGGCTTCGACCTGGACGGCCGTCCGCTCGACCGCACGGTGACGGGCTTCCATGCGCGGGTCGTCCAGCACGAGGTGGATCACCTCGACGGCATCCTTTTTCCGCTGCGGGTCGCCGACATGCGTTCGTTCGGCTTCGAGGACGAACTGTTCCCGGACCGGAGCGCCCTGCCGCCCGACTGACACGGCCGCCCGCAGGGGCGGCTGCATTAGGCGCAATGAACTTCGCATCTTCCCTATTTATGTGGCGCGGATCGCGTCCGATCCTTGGGCCATGTCACACGGAAGATGGCGATGACCCGCAACCTCCAGAACAAGCAAGTCGAGTCGCTGCGAGCCGCCATGCGCGCGCGGCAAGTCCAGCTGCGTGAAGAAATCCGCCAGGCACTGATCAAGAGCGACTCGGAGCACTACCTGCAGATCGCCGACTCGGTGCGCGACCTCGAGGACGAATCCTTCGCCGACCTGATCGTGGACGTCGGCCTCGCCGAAATCGATCGTGACCTCGACGAGTTGCGCGCGATCGACGCTGCGCTGCTGCGAATGGCGGACGGCAGTTACGGCATCTGTGCAGTGTGCGAAAGGCCGATCGACCTGAATCGGCTGAAGCTGACGCCGCACGCATTGCGCTGCATCGACTGCCAGACCGTTTACGAGCGCACGCACTTCCAGAAGACCGGCCACACGCTCTAACCGTCCAGGCGTGTGATCCGGCGCCTTTCCGCGAGCGCGTGTCTGCCTTTCCAAGCTCGGGGAAAGGCGCCGGATCGCACGCCTCGGACATCGGCGCGTAGTCAGACTTGCCGCCAGGCTGCGACGTAGTTCTGCCCGTACTGCATGATCCGCTCCAGTACGGCCTCGTACCCCATGCCGCACGCGAGCGCCGAGGTCGCGAAATCCTCGATCCCGGCGAGGTTGGGATTCGCATTGGCCTCGAGCACGTAGACCGCGCCGTCCGGCCTCAGCCGCAGGTCGATGCGCGCGTACCCGCTGAGCGACAGCGCGCGATAGATGCGACGCACCAGCGTGGCGAGCCGCGGCGAGAGGCCGGGCGGCAGGTCACGGGCGGGACCCGTGTCGATGCCGTGCCGCGCCTGGTACTTGCGGTCCCACTTCACCTTGCGCGTCGCGATCGACATCACGTCCGGCAGAGTGCCGAAATTGAGTTCCCACACCGGCAGGGTCGTGAGCCGCTCGTTGCCCATCACGCCGATGTAGAGTTCACGGCCTTCGATGAATTCCTCGACCAGTGCGTCCGAATTCGTCTGCTCGTGGATGAACTCGACGCGCTCGCGCAGCCGCTGGCCGTCGTAGACGATCGAGGCCTGCGAGATGCCGAGCGAGGCATCCTCGGTGGCCGACTTCACGAACAGCGGAAACTTGAGCTTGCGCGGCTCGACGTAGCGGCGCTTGCGCGGCAGCAATGCGTACCGCGCGGTCGGAATGCGGTGGTAGGCGAGTATCTGCTTCGACAGCACCTTGTCGCGCGAGATCATCATGCCGCGCGGGTTGCAGCCGGTGTACGGCAGCCGCATCAGCTCGAGAAACGCCACGACGTACTGGTCGTAGGTGACGATGCCCTGGAACTCCTCGAGCAGGTTGAAGGCAATGTCGGGCTTCCACTCCATGATCGTGGAGCGCAGCTCGGCCAGGTTGTCGCCCATGCCGAGCACCTTCACTTCGTGCCCCATCGCCTGCAGCGACGAGCTTACGTCGTACTCGGTGCGCCACTCGTCGATCTCCTGGGGCGAATAGCCGTCGGTGGACTCGGGAGGCACCAGCGTTTCGTGCACGAGCACGAGCACGCGCAGGGGTTTCTTGCTCATAAGGCGTAGTTCTCGCGGTCCCGCAACAGCATCTCGAGCATGATGCGCTCGAGCATCACCAGCACCGCACGCTTGGTGTCGCGCTGGTTGTGACTGAGCCGCAGGTTCATGGCACGTGCGCGCTGGGTCGCTATCTTCAGTACGTGCTGGACCAGGTACGGGTGCATTCTCGCACGGCGGATCATCAGGCGCTCGACCTGCGGCTGCACCTTGCGCAGGAACCGCCCAGCCTGCAGGCCGTCCGGATAGTCCTCCGC
>JBAVJR010000045.1:0-15323 GCA_049687855.1 Steroidobacteraceae bacterium
GCGCGGACCTCATCGAGTGGATCACCTCGATGACCTACCAGGCGGCTTCGGGCGCCGGTGCGCAGAACATGCGCGAACTCGTCGAGCAGATGGGCAGCGTGCACGCTGCCGCAGCCTCGCTGCTGCGCGATCCGGCCAGCGCCATCCTCGATATCGACCGTGTCGTTGCGGACCAGCTGCGTTCCCCTGCGCTGCCGCAGGCGAACTTCGGCGCTGCGCTCGCGGGCAGCCTGATTCCCTGGATCGACAAGGACATGGGTAACGGCGTGAGCCGCGAAGAATGGAAGGGCGGTGCCGAGACCAACAAGATTCTCGGGCGCTCCGCCGGCGCCACGATTCCGGTCGAAGGCATCTGTGTCCGTGTCGGTGCGATGCGTTGCCACAGCCAGGCGCTGACCATCAAGTTGAAGCGCGACCTGCCGCTGGCGGAAATCGAACGCCTGATCGCCGGCGGCAACGAGTGGGTGCGGCTGGTGCCGAATACGCGCGAGGCGTCGATCGCAGGCCTCACGCCGGCGGCAGTCAGCGGCACTCTCGACATCCCGATCGGACGGGTACGCAAGCTCGCGATGGGTGGCGAGTACCTCGCGGCCTTCACCGTCGGCGACCAGCTGCTGTGGGGCGCGGCCGAGCCGATCCGCCGCATGCTGCGCATCCTCGCCGAACGGCAGCGGGGCTGAGCGTCATACATGCCCGACCAGCGCGCCCAGCCCTCGCTCGACGAGCTGGCTGCGCGGCTCGCCGAATTCGCGCGCGAGCGCGACTGGGACCAGTTCCACGCGCCGAAGAACCTCGCCATGGCGCTTGCCGGTGAAGTGGGCGAGCTGCTCGAGCACTTCCAGTGGCTCTCGGAGCAGCAGAGCGCGAACCTGCCCGCAGGCGTCAAGGATGCCGTGGCGCTCGAAATGGCGGACGTGCTGCTGTACCTGGTCCGCCTTGCGGACAAGCTCGACATCGATCTCGGCGCCGCCGCGCTGCGCAAGATCGGCTTGAATGCCGACAAGTATCCGATCGAGAAGTCCCGCGGCAGTTCGCGCAAGTACGACGATCCGGCGTAAAGAGAGATAGAGAGGAGCCACTCGTGAGCGGCACCGACATGAGCACCGGAATCGTCAGCCTCCGCGGCAAGCGGGTGCTGGTGACCCAGGCCCGGGAATTCATGGGCCCGGTGTTGTGCTCCGTGCTGGCCGAGGCAGGTGCCGACGTCGTGGCGGACGATTCCCCATTGAGCGATCCGGCCATGCCCGCGGCGATCGTCGCTGGAGCCGGGCGAGTGGACGTCCTGGTAGCGAACCTGGCGCTCGCGGCCCCGACGACGTCAGCCCGCGACGTCGACGAGGCTGAGTGGCAGGCGGTCTTTCGGCACCTGGTCGACCCGCTGCCACGGCTGGTGCGGGCTGTGCTGCCGCAAATGACCGAGCGCCGGTCGGGCAAGGTCCTCGTGATCGGAAGTGCGTCGGCGCTGCGTGGCATGAAGCGCGCGTCCACGTACAGCGCGGCTCGCGGGGCCCAGCTGGCCTATGTCCAGGCCGTCGGCGTCGAGGTGGCGCCGCACAATGTCCAGGTCAATGCGATCGCGCAGAACTTCGTCGAGAACCCGACGTATTTCCCACCCGAGGTGCAGGCGCTCCCGGCATTCCAGGATCGTCTGCGGCGCGAGGTGCCGCTCGGCAGGCTGGTCGCGGCGAGGGAGGATGCGCTGTTCGCCGCGTACCTTTGCAGCGCTGCTGCCGACTGCTTCGTCGGCCAGGTCTTTCCGGTGTGCGGTGGCTGGGTTACGCGGTAAGGGCCCTCAACCCGCCCTCTCCCACGGGACGCGGGAGAAGGAGGGGCGTGGCAGCGAGTCAGTCGTACAGTTCCGCCGGCACGTTGCCGCCGTTCCTGGCGATCTGGCGCAGGACTTCCTTGTGCAGCCAGACGTTCATCCTGGCAGAGTCGTGCATGTACTCGGCTGGGCAGCCGAGTTCCGTCGCAAGTTCCTTGCGCTCTGCGAGGCTGCTTTCCATGCCGAGCAGCTTCATCAGGTCGACGATCGACGTGCGCCAGTTCAGCTTCTGCGGGGCCTTCGCGGCCAAGCCTTCGAGCATCGAGATCACGTCCACTTCAGCCATCGGCTCGGGCGGCGGTGGGGGCGGTGGGGGCACAATTGCAGCGGGTGCGGGCGCCACCTGTTGCTGCTTCGGCGGCGGGGGTGGAGGCGGGGGAGCAGCCTTTTTCTTCAGGCCCAGTTTTTCAAGAATTGATCCGAACAGACTCATGGCATGTCCTTATGGTCGGCGTGTGTAGGATGTCGGCGGGAGCGCGCCGATGCTCCCTGCCTGGCACAGTTTAGCGTCCTGCATGTTGCTGGCGATGTAAGGATTATTCAGCGGGAAACCCGATGCTGCCTGAAGACGGTCAACCTGCCACCAATGCGGCGTCCTTGTCGCGGGCATTGCCCCGCACAGTGGTCGTGCTGGGGCTCGTTTCGCTCCTGAATGACGCCTCGAGTGAAATGATTACACCGCTGTTGCCGATCTTCCTGACGGCAACGCTCGGCGCCGGGCCGGCCATCGTCGGGCTCGTCGAGGGGCTTGCCGAAGCCACCTCGAGCGTGCTGAAGCTCGTCGCGGGCCGCCTGGCGGATCGCGGCGTGGATGCGAAATCGCTCGTGGTCGCCGGCTATGGATTGTCGAACGCGACGCGACCCCTGATCGGGCTGGCGGCAGCCTGGAGTTCCGTGCTGCTGTTGCGATTCATCGACCGTGTCGGCAAGGGTTTCCGCACCGCACCCAGGGACGCGTTGATCGCGGGAGCCACGCACGCAGCGGATCGCGGCCGCGCTTTCGGTTTTCACCGCTCGATGGATCACGCGGGCGCCGTCATCGGCCCGTTGATCGCGTTCGCACTGCTGTCGCTGCAGGTCGAGCTCAAGCACGTCTTCCTGGCGTCGGTCGTGCCCGGAGTGCTCGTGCTGATCTTGCTCATGTTTGGCCTGCCACGGGGTGAGCCTTTCGTTGCGCCGCCGCGCACGTCGTTTTCCTGGCGCTCGCTGCACGGCCGATTGCGCGCGATGATCGTGGCCGCAGGCTGGCTCGCGCTTGCGAGCGTGCCGGAGGTCTTCGTCGTGCTGTGGGCCACCGGCGCCGGGCTCGCGGTGCACTGGGTGCCCCTGGTCTGGGCGGCCGCGAGTCTCGCGAAGATGGTGATCGCGATGCCGGCGGGGATCGTATCGGATCGCCTCGGCCGCATTCCCGTGCTGCTGGGCGGCTGGGCCCTGCGTGTGTGCGTGCTGCTGCTGCTGGCGGCACTGCCTGAACCCCCGGCCTGGCAGGTGTGGCTGTTGTTCATTGCTTACGCCGCGACGCTTGCCGTGACCGAGCCGGCGGAGCGCTCGGTCATCGGCGATCACGCCGCCGAACACGAGCGCGGCACGGCCTACGGCCTGTACCACCTGGCGAGCGGCCTGCTGGTGCTGCCGGGTGCCGTGATTTTCGGCACGATCTGGGAGCGCTTCGGTTCGAGCACGGCGTTCACCACGGCTGCGATCGTGACCGCACTCGGTGCGGCGTGGATGACCTGGCTGGCGCGTGAGCCCGTCGCGCGCGCGGGATGAAGCCGCAACTGCGCAGACTAGAGACTGCCCGGGACGCGCGCGCCATGCCGTGAGGCGAGTTCGCCGACGACCTGCTCGAGCGTCAGGTTGCGCGACTTCAGCAGTACCAGCAGGTGATACAGCAGGTCGGCACACTCGCCCACGAGTTCCGGATCGTCGCGTGTTACGGCGGCGAGAGCCGTCTCGACGCCTTCCTCACCCACCTTTTGCGCGATGCGGCCGACGCCGCTCGCAAAGAGCCGGGCCGTGTAACTGCCTTCGGGACTATCGGCAATGCGCTGCGCGATCGTCGACTGCAGCGTCGTCAGGAATGCGATGCGTGACGCCTGCGGCTCGTGCGAATCGGCAAAGCACGTGGGCGTGCCGTTGTGGCAAGTCGGGCCGTCGGGACGGGCGAGGACGAGGATCGAGTCGCGGTCGCAATCGGCGCTCACGTGCGTGACGTGCAGGAAATGGCCCGACGTTTCGCCCTTGGTCCAGAGCTGGTTGCGGCTGCGGCTGAAGAAAGTGACACGCCCGTCGGCCAGCGTGCGGCGCAGCGCCGCCTCGTTCATGTAACCGAGCATCAGGACGCGCCCGTCGACCGCGTGCTGGACGATGGCCGGCAGCAGGCCGTCGCCCTTGTCCCAGTCGAGTCGCATGAGGTTCGGGTCGTTCATGGACGGATCTCCACGTGTCGCGCGCGCAGGCAGGCCTTCAGGTCCGGGATGGCGATGGCGCCGCTGTGGAAGACGCTTGCGGCCAGTGCGCCATCGACGCCGGCTTCGGCGAAGACAGCAGCGAAATGCTCCATCGTGCCGGCGCCCCCGGAGGCGATCAGCGGCACGTGGCAGATACTGCGTACGGCCTGCAGCTGGCGCAAGTCATATCCCTGGCGGACGCCATCGCTCGCCATGCAGTTGAGCACGATTTCGCCGGCACCGCGGTCCTGGACTTCACGCACCCAGTCGAGCGTGCCGCGGCGCGTGCTGCGGGAGCGGTCCGGATCCCCCGTGAACTGATAGACCTCGAACCCGTCGCCGACGGTCTGGCTGTCGATGCCGACCACGACGCACTGTGAACCGAAGCGTCGAGCGAGCGCGTTCACAAGGTCGGGGTCGGCCAGGGCAGGGGAGTTCACCGAGATTTTTTCAGCGCCGGAATTGAGGACTTCCTCGGCATCGGCGACGGTGCGGATACCGCCGGCCACGCAGAACGGGATGTCCAGAACCCGGGCGACACGCGTGATCCAGCTGCGGTCGACGGAACGGTTTTCGGGACTCGCCGTGATGTCGTAAAACACGAGTTCGTCCGCGCCTTCGGCGCAATAGCGCGCGGCAAGCTCGAGGATGTCACCCACGACCTTGTGATCGCGAAAGCGAACGCCCTTCACGACCTGTCCGTCGCGAACGTCGAGGCAGGGAATTATGCGCTTGGCAAGAATGGGGCGAGCTCCGCAGCCGGGATACGATTTTCGAGCAGGGCGCGGCCACTGATCACGGCCGCAGCGCCCGTGGCTGCCAGTTCCACGAGGTCGGCACCGCAGCTGACGCCGCCCGAGGCCTGCCATTGAATCGTCGGAAAGCCTAGTACCGCCTCGGCGTACAGCGCGAGATTCGGTCCCGAGAGGGCGCCGTCACGGGCGACGTCCGTGCACAGCACGTGCAATGCGCCGTGCGGCAGGTAGCCTTCGACCGCGTCCCAAAGGCTCGCTTCGGTCTGCGATTCCCACCCGTGCGTCGTGAGGCGCGGCGTGCCACCTGCGTCAAGGCGAACGTCGAACGCCAGCACGATGCGATCGGGACCGAATTCGCGCATCCACTGCTGAACCTCTGCCGGTTTCGTCACCGCCACGCTGCCCACGACGATGCGTTGCACGCCCAGACCGAGCAATTCCGCGGCCACTGCGCGTGAGCGGACGCCGCCGCCAACCTGGATGGCCGTATCCGGGAATGCCTGCGCCAGTTCGGCAATTGCCGCCCGGTTGCCCTGTGAGCCGTCGCGTGCGCCGTCGAGGTCGACGACGTGCACGTACCGTGCACCGAGGTCGCGGTAGCGCCCGAGGATCGTGCCTGGATCGTTGCCGTAGACGGTCTCGGCGTCGAAGCGACCCTGCAACAGGCGCACGCACTGACCGCCCCGCAGGTCGATGGCCGGAACGAGCTGCATGTCAGGCCAGTGCCAGGAAG
The DNA here is from genome assembly GCA_049687855.1 of Steroidobacteraceae bacterium. Classification (GTDB taxonomy): domain Bacteria; phylum Pseudomonadota; class Gammaproteobacteria; order Steroidobacterales; family Steroidobacteraceae; genus RPQJ01. Next base: position 5,764 of record JBAVJR010000045.1, read on the forward strand.
TTGGCGAGGATGCGCTGGCCCGCACGGGACGAGCGCTCTGGATGAAACTGCGCGCCGTGGAAGTTCGCGTGGCGCACGAGCGCCGAGAACTCGCCGCCGTAGTCGGTGACGGCTTCGGTCCATGGGCCGACTGGCGCCGCGTAGCTGTGCACGAAGTAGACGTAAGCGTCGTCACCGAGACCACGCGACAGTGCGGAGTCGGGCCGGGGAACGACCTGGTTCCAACCCATGTGCGGGACCGGATATCCCTGGCGATCGGGAAACCGGGTGACCCGCGCGGGGAGAATGCCGAGGCACTCCGTGTCGCCTTCCTCGCTGCCCTCGAACAGCAGTTGCATGCCCAGGCAGATGCCCAGCACGGGCTGGGTCAGCGTCGGAATGACGGAGGCGAGGCCCAGCGAGTGCAGTCGCTCCATGGCATCCGCCGCGGCGCCTACGCCGGGCAGGATGACCCGGGGAGCACGACGCAATTCGTCGGCATCGGCGGTCAGCCGCGACGACACGCCGAGCCGGTCGAGTGCAAAGCGCAGCGAGGCGATGTTGGCGCCGCCGTTGGCGATGATCGCGACGTCCATCATCTCAAAGGACGCCCTTGCTGCTGGGCAGTTCGGTGCCTTCGATGCGCATGGCCTGGCGCAGCGCGCGGCCCGTGCACTTGAAGCAGGCCTCGATCATGTGGTGCGTGTTCTCGCCCGTCACCTTCACGTGCACGGCAGCGAGCAAACTGTCGGCCAGCGAGCGGAAGAAGTGCGGCACCAGCTCGGTGGGCAGGCCGCCGACCGCCTCGCGACCGAACGCGCCCTCGAAGACCGCGTAGGCGCGCCCGGAGAGATCGATCGCGACCTGCGCCTGGGACTCGTCCATGGGCAGCACGAAGCCGAAGCGTGCGATGCCGCGCTTGTCGCCGAGCGCTTCGCGCAGGGCCTGGCCGAGCGCCAGCGCGCAGTCCTCGACCGTGTGGTGCTCGTCGATCTCCAGGTCGCCCGTGCACGTGAGTTCCAGCGCGAAGCCGCCATGACGCGCGACCTGCTCCAGCATGTGATCGTAGAAGCCGATGCCGGTCGCGATGGCGATGGGACCGGTGCGGTCGAGGTTGACCCGCACCCGGATGTCGGTTTCCTTCGTCTTGCGCAGCACGGTCGCCGTGCGGGTCGGCTGGCGCAGTTGCTCCACGATCGCAGCCCAGGTGGCGCCGTCGCTGCCAGCGGCATGAACCTGCAGGCCCCGGAGCCCCAGGTTCGACGCCAGTTGCAGGTCGGTCTCGCGATCGCCGATCACGTAGCTGTTCTCTGGATCGATGGGGCGGTCACGCAGGTAATCGGTCAACAGGCCGATCTTCGGCTTGCGGCATTCGCAGCCATCGGCGGGCCGATGCGGGCAGAAGAACTCCGCATCGAATTCGATGCCCTGCGAGGCGAAGAGGGTGCGGATGAAGTCCTGCGGTTCGCGGAACGTGGGTTCCGGGAAGGTGTGCGTGCCAAGCCCATCCTGGTTGCTCACGAGCACGAAGCGGTAGCCAGCCTGCTTTAGTTCGAGCAGTGCAGGAATCACGCCCGGCAGCAGGCGAATCTTCGCCAGGCTGTCGACCTGTTCGTCGACCGGCTCTTCCACGAGCGTGCCATCGCGATCGATGAACAGGACGCGTGCTCCGCTCATGACTGCTCCACTGCGGCGAGCAGCCGCTGGTTCTGGTCGGGCGTGCCGATCGAGATGCGCAGGCAATTCGCGAGCCCCGGGTACGAAGAGAAATCGCGCACGATCAGCCCGGCTGCCTTGCCGGCATCGAAGAAACGCCGTGCATTGCGGCACTCGATCAGCAGGAAATTGGCATCGGATGGGAAGATCCGCGCGACGTTCGCGCAGCTTTCGAGGCGCGCTTGCATCCGGCTCCGTTCGTCGAGCAGCGTGCGGATACGGGCTGCCGACTGCGCGCGCTGGGGCGCCTCGGTCAGGGCGAGGACTTCCTCCACGGTCGACGCAGGTATCGCGTACGGCGGAATGATTCGACGCAGCAGCCCGATGATCTCCTCGCTCGCGATCGCGGTGCCGAGGCGCGCACCGGCGAGTGCGTATGCCTTCGACAACGTGCGCAGGATGACGAGATTCGGGAAGTCGGCCAGCCGGGCGGTGAGGCTCGCCCGATCGCAGAACTCGACGTAGGCCTCGTCCACGACCACCAAGGCCTTGCCGGCAAGTTCCGTGCAGACACGCAGCATCGCCGCCTCGTCGAGCAGGTTGCCGGTCGGGTTGTTGGGCGAGCAGAGAAACACGATCTTCGCCCGTCGGCCGACGGCAATGACCTGCCCGGCATCCAGCGCCCAGCCTTCGCGCACCAGCGGGACTTCAAGCACGCCCGCGCCCTGGATCCGTGCCGCGACTTTGTAGAAGCCGAACGTGGGTGGCGTGATCACCACGTTGTCCTGTCCTGCGCGGCAGAAGGCGCGCACGAGCAGGTCGATCGCCTCGTCGCTGCCGCGACCGACCAGCAGTCGGCTGGCCGGCACGCCGTACAACTGCGCCATGCGCTCGACGAGCGCGCGTGGCTGCGGCTCCGGATACCGATTGAGACCGGAGATCGAATTGTCGCCGGAAGCGCGCCACGGCATTTCGTTCGCGTGCATGCGCTCGAGCGACGGGTCCCAGGCTGCGTGCTGATAGGGCTGCAGTTCGAGGATATCCGGTCGCGCCAGCTGCAGGATCGAAGAACTCATGCGTTGCCTGCCTGCGCCAGCGCGTCGAGGCGAATCGTGACGGCATTGGCGTGCGCGTCGAGGGACTCGAGCTGCGCCAGCGTGCGTGCGGTCGGACCGAGGTTGCGCAGGCCGTCCGCCGTCAGTTCCTGCACGGTGATGCGCTTGACGAAGTCGAGCACGCTCAGCCCGCTGTACGCGCGGGCATGGCCGTACGTGGGCAGCACGTGGTTGGTGCCGCTGCAATAGTCGCCCATCGTCTCGGGCGTCCACGCGCCGAGGAAGACGGACCCGGCATTGCGAACCTGCGGCAACAGGTCGCGCGGGCTCGTCACCTGCAGGATCAGGTGCTCCGGCGCGTAACGGTTCGCCACCTCCATCGCAGCCGCAACGGTCGGCACGAGAATGACGCGGCTCTCGGCGATCGCCTTGCCCGCGATCTCACGCCGCGGCAAGGCGGCCAGTTGCCTGGCCACTTCGGCAACGCAGGCTTCAGCCACCCTGCGCGAAACCGTGACGAGCACGACCTGTGCGTCCACGCTGTGTTCCGCCTGCGCGAGCAGGTCTGCGGCAACGAATGCGGGGCGTGCTGATTCGTCCGCGATCACGAGCACTTCCGAAGGGCCGGCGGGCATGTCCAGCGCCGCGCCATCGGCGTCCTGCGCCACGACCTGCTTCGCCGCCGTGACCCAGGAGTTGCCCGGCCCGAAGATCTTGACGACCTTGGGCACCGAGGCCGTGCCGTACGCCATCGCTGCGACGGCCTGCGCGCCACCGAGCTTGAACACCTTGCGGACGCCGCACAACCTTGCCGCCACGAGCACCGCGGGATCGGCCGAGCCGTCAGGACGCGGCGGGGTGCATATGACGCGCACCGGACAGCCGGCGATCCTGGCTGGCACGGCCAGCATCAGTGCGGTCGAGGGCAGGGGCGCGGTGCCTGCGGGTACGTACAGCCCGACGGACTCGAGCGCCACGGTCATGCGCTCGCAGACGACGCCCGGCGCAGTTTCGAGCCGCAGCGGCGGCAGGGTCTGCAGTTCGTGGAAGCGGGTGACGGTCTCGATCGCGCGTTCGAGCGCTGCCCGCTGCACCGGCGTGAGCGCGGCATCTGCAGCAGCGAACTCGGCGTCCGAGACGCCGAACGTTTCGAGCTGGACGTGGTCGAGCCTGGCCGTGTACTCGCGCAGCGCCGTGTCGCCGCGCGCGCGAACGTCAGCGACGATGCGGCGGGCCTGCTCGAGCAGGCCTGCGGCGTCGCGCTGGGCCGGCCGACGCAGTGCGGCGTCGCGACTCGCCTCATCGAGCGTGCCCCAGTCGAGGATGTCGAGCGGACTCTTCATGCGAGCATCTTCTCCACCGGCAGCACCAGTATCGCGCTGGCGCCAGCGGCTTTCAGGCTTTCGAGGGTCTCCCAGAAGACGGTTTCACGACAGACGGCGTGCACCGCGACTTTGTCGCCGGTGCCGTCGAGCGGGATGACGGTCGGGGACTCGCTGCCGGGCAGCAGCTTCGCGATCTGCGGCAGGGCCGCGCGCGGGGCATGCAGCATGATGTACTTGCTCTCTCGCACCTGCTGGACGCCGTCGACCCGCACCAGCAGGCGACGAACCCAGTCGGCCTTGACGTCGGGGAGGGCGACCGGGGTGCGCACCAGGCACACCTGGCTTGCGAGCACGGCAGCCACTTCGCGCAGGTGATTGGCCGTCAGGGTCGAGCCGGTGGAAACGAGGTCGCAGATCAGGTCTGCGCGGCCGAGGCGGGGTGCGATCTCGACGGCGCCCGACAGCGTGACGATTTCGGCGGCGATGCCGTTCTCACGCAGGAAGCGCGCCAGCACGTGCGGATACGTGGTGGCGATGCGCTTGCCCGCGATGCTCTGCAGCCCGTCGAAGGCGAAATCCTGCGGCACGGCGAGCGACAGGCGGCAGCGGCCGAAGTCGAGCTTCTGCAGGATTTCGATGCGCGGGGTGGTGCCGCGGGCCAGCATCGCCAGGCGCTTTTCCTCGAGCACGTTGAGCCCGACCAGGCCGAGATCGCAGACGTCTTCCTGGACCAGGTCCGGGATGTCGTCGTCCCTCACGAACAAAACGTCGAGCGGCATGTTCTCGCCGTAGCACATGAGCTGGTCCTTGCCGCGGCTGAACTTCAGGCCGCAGCGGTGGAGCAGGTCCAATGACTCGTCGGTGAGGCGTCCCGACTTCTGCACGGCGATGCGCAGGCGTTGCTGGCGGTCCATCAGCGTTCTCCGAGGCGGCGCGCCGCCAGTTCGTAGCCGCCGTTGCCGGCACCCAGGTAGCGGGCAACCCGCCCGATGGTCGTCACGCTCACGCCCGTCTGTTTGGCGATCTCGCGGTAAGGCATGCCAGCCTGCAGCAGTCCGACGACGGTCCAGCGGTCGGCCAGGGCCTGCAGTTCGGCAGGCGTGCAGAGATCGCGCAGGAAGTCACGGCATTCGTCGACGGTGCGCAGGGTCAGCAGGGCCTGGCACAGCGCGCGTTCGGCGGCTGCTTCCTGGCGCGGGGAAATTCCACGGTGGTTCTTCACGGGTCTCGCTGGCTGGCGTGTATCAATGTGTTAACACGTTAATACATTGGAACGGTCGGCGCAACCCTGACGCAGGCCACGCGAAGCCAGGGACGAGAGTAGCCGTGGCGCCGCCAGCCCTCTCCGATCCGGACGGGCCCCGAAAGACGCCGTAAACCCATCCATGGGGGCTCCGGCCGCGACGTCCATGTCGCGGACGGCTTTCGGAGCCCGTCCGGACCGGAAACGCCGTCGGCGCGGAAGGGGTTGCCCTCTTGGCTCCGCGCTGACTGTCTCCCGGTTACGCCCCCATTCCTTGCGCTAACGTGCTGTCACACCTAAACTGCGCCCCGCTCATCGAGACCGGCTGAGGGAATGGCCCTTTGAAGCCGGGGCAACCATCGGGCCCAACCCGCCCGAACTGGTGCCAACTCCACGGGACCCTGCGCGTCGCCGGAAGATGAGTTGCAGCGAGGCTGCCCCGCCCGGTCCTGTAACCGACGGGGGTGTTGGTCGCCGCAACCATCCCTCGCGCGCGCAAGATCCCCCTGCGTGGTTTTCCTCTCGACCAGCGGGCCGGCACGGGCCTCGACACGCGTGCCCAGGTTTGGTCCGGTTTCAACGCGAGTGCGAGCAGCAGCAGTGTCTTCGTCCGTCACCACGAGCAATGACCAACCGGTCGTCGATGAAAACATCGCGCCGGACGGCGCCGCCGATCCCTCGTCGATGGATCCTGCGGCGGCCCTGCGCCCGGTCGTACTGCCGACCGGTTACGCGTTTGACGAGGACATCATGGTCCTGGACCGCAAGCCGTTCCCGCTGCACTTTGGCGGGGAGCTGCCGCGGGTCGAGATCGCGTATCGGATCGCTGGCGCCGAGGGTGCTCCGGTCGTAGCGGTCCTCGGGGGCATTTCGGCGGGTCGCAACGTATTCAAGGTGCGTGACGGCGTGCCGGGCTGGTGGGACGAAATCGCCGGGCCCGGCAAGGCACTGGACACGGATCGTTTCCGGGTCCTGGGCATCGACTTCCTGGGCGGCAGCCACCGCACGACCGGACCGGGACACGGCGATGTCTTCCAGAGCGTCAGCGCGCACGACCAGGCGGCTTGCCTCGTGGCCGTTCTGGACCACCTCGGCATCGCAAGCCTGCACGGCTGCATCGGCGCATCCTATGGCGGCATGGTCACGCTCGTGATGGGCGCAGAACACACGACGCGACTGCGGCACGGCATCGTGGTCAGCGCCGCTCACCGTACCCATCCGATGTCGACTGCGTGGCGCAGCGTCCAACGCAACTTCGTGCGCTACGCCATCGAGCATGGCGAGGGCGAGCAGGGTCTCGCGCTGGCACGTGCCCTGGCCATGACGACATACCGCTCCGTGCGCGAATTCGAGGATCGCTTTCCGGGCGAGGCCACGCGCCACGACGGGCGCTTCGTGTTTCCCGTCGAGGCGTACATCGTCTCGCGCGGCGAGGCCTATTCGCGGACCTACCGGCCCGAGGCGTTCGTCTGCCTGTCGGAGTCGATCGACCTGCACCGCATCGAGCCCGAGACCGTCGTCGTGCCCATGACCCTGATCGCCGTGCTGGAGGACCAGCTGGTGCCGGTCGCGGACATGCGCACGCTTCGCGACCGCTGTGGCAGCGCCTGCCAGCTGATCGAGATCAGCTCGATGTACGGCCACGACGCCTTCTTCAAGGAGTCGGACGTGCTGCGCGACGTTCTCCACCGCACACTCGATTAGACCTGACCGGAACGGATCCCATGAGCAACCAGGACAGCATCAAGACCCGCACCGTGCGGGCAGCCCTCGAGACGGACACCCAGCATGGCGCCGTCGTGCCGCCGATTCACCTGACTTCGACGTTTGCCTTCGGCGGCTACGGCGAAAAGCGCGAATACGACTACTCACGGTCGGGCAATCCGACGCGCGACGCACTGGGACGGGCTCTCGCGGACCTCGAAGGCGGTTGTGGCGCGGTCGTGACCGCCTCGGGCATGGGTGCCGTCTCGCTCGTGACCCAGCTGTTCAAGCCGGGCCAGGTCGCCGTCGTGCCGCACGACTGCTATGGCGGCACGTACCGGCTCTTCAATGCACTCAACCTGCGCGGCGCCCTGCAGGTGCGGTTCGTCGACTTCCAGGATTCCGCGGCGCTCGACGCGGCGATTGCCGGCAAGCCGGCGCTGGTGTGGATCGAGACGCCGAGCAACCCGTTGCTGCGCATCGTCGACATCGCTGCCGTTGCTGGCCGCGCCAGGGCAGCCGGCGCGCTGGTCGCAGCCGACAATACGTTCCTGTCGCCCGTGTGGCAGCGGCCGCTGGCGCTGGGGGCCGACCTCGTCATTCATTCCACGACCAAGTACCTGAACGGCCACAGCGACGTCGTGGGCGGCGCCGTGATCGCGGCCACGGCCGAACTGCACGAGCAGGTGAAATGGTGGGGCAACTGCATTGGCGTCACGGGCGCACCGTTCGACAGTTTCCTGACGCTCCGTGGCTTGCGCACGCTGCACGCCCGCATGCGGGCACATGGCGAGAACGCGCAGCGCATCGCCGAACTGCTGGCGGGACACCCCGCCGTGGCCCGCGTCTACTACCCTGGGCTCGCCGCGCATCCCGGCCACGACATCGCGCAGCGCCAGCAGCAGGGCTTCGGTGCGATGGTGAGCTTCGAACTCGTGGGCGGGGTCGAGAACGTCAAGGCGCTGCTCGCCAGCATGGAACTGTTCTCGCTCGCCGAGTCGCTCGGCGGTGTCGAGAGTCTCGTGGCTCATCCTGCCAGCATGACGCATGCGGCGATGGACGCAGCGGCGAGGGAGCGGGCTGGCATCTCGGAGACGCTGGTGCGGCTGTCGATAGGCATCGAAGAGGGCGACGACCTGCTGCGCGACCTCTCGGCCGGACTCGAAGCGGCAGCGCGCGTCTGATGCGTCGGGCGAGGTGCGTCGCGCTGTGTGCGTTGAGCAGGGTTCGTCGTTGCGGCGATCGCGTGGTCGCGAACGCTCGAGACCAGCCGCACAAAAAAGAAGGCCGGCATTACTGCCGGCCTTCGGGGGACCCGAGCTGCCTCATTCCCTGAGACAAAGACTAACCCGACTCAAGTCCTCGCTACTCGTAAATTCGGTCTCGCAGACTGGGGGCAGGGAGCCTGTAGCTGCCTGCGGACGCGCAGTATAGCGCCGAAAATCCGGGCGAAGTCCAGTGGGAATCGGGCGCGAAACCGCCTGGCCGAGGGTTCTAAACCCTAGCTTGACAGTTTCTGTGGATAAAACCGTAAGCCTTTGAAATTTAACGACTTGACATTAGCCGTTCGACGACCGCTGAACCGGCCTCCCGGCTGCCGACAGGGGCTTTGCCGGCGATCGCGATGTCCGCCGTGCGCACGCCTGCGCTGACAGCGTCTTCGACCGCGGACTCGACCGCAGCTGCCTCGGTTTCGAGCCTGAGCGAATACCTGAGCAGCATCGCCGCGCTCAGGATCGTGCCGTAGGGATTCGCGATGCCGCGCCCCGCGATGTCGGGTGCGGAACCATGGATTGGCTCGTACAGGCCGTTCGTTCCCTCGCCGAGTGAGGCGGAGGGCAGCAGGCCGAGCGACCCGGCGATCATCGAGGCCTCGTCGGTCAGGATGTCGCCGAACATGTTTTCGGTGAGCAGCACGTCGAATGAAGCCGGACGCCGGATGAGGTGCATCGCAGCGGCGTCGACGAGCATGTGCTCGAACTCCACCTCCGGAAACTCATCTCGCAGCACCCGTTCGACGACTGCTCGCCACAGCCGTGACGTCTCGAGCACGTTGGCCTTGTCCACGGAGACGATGCGCCGGCGACGGCCCATGGCGAGCCGTCCCGCGACCCGCGTCACGCGCTCCACTTCGATGGTGGTGTACGTGCAGACGTCCTCGGCCTCGTGCGCGGTGCGGCTCTTCCTGCCGAAGTAGATGCCGCCGGTCAGTTCCCGCACGACTAAGATGTCCGTGCCGGTGATGACCTCGGGCTTGAGCGGCGACGCGTCGAGCATCGATGCCATCGTGCGCACCGGGCGCAGGTTCGCGAACACGCCTAGCGTGCGGCGCAGCTCCAGCAGCCCCTGTTCGGGGCGTACCGGGGCGCCTGGATCCGACCACTTCGGGCCGCCCACCGCGCCGAGCAGCGTAGCGGCGCTCTCGCGGCACGCGTCGATCGTGCGGGGCGGCAGTGCCGAGCCGGACGCATCGATCGCCGCACCGCCGATCAATGCCTCGGAGAACTCGAATTCGTGACCGAATTTCGAACCCACGGCCTGCAGCACGCGGACGGCTTCGGCCGTGACTTCAGGGCCGATGCCATCGCCGCCCAGGAC
>JBAVJR010000046.1:0-17436 GCA_049687855.1 Steroidobacteraceae bacterium
AAGAGGTCGGGCGCAGCGCGGGGAGGGTCCTGGCGTTTGATCCGGCATGTCCAGTCGCGCTTGGAAAGGCACGGGATCGGCCGCCACGACCTCACGCACCGTCACAGGCGAATCCGCTGCCACCGCCCCGACCGCCATCGCAGGTACAGCGCGCTGCCCAGCAGCACGACGTAGACCAACAGGCCGGTCCACCCGCCGGCCGCGCCGTAGCCGTACTGCGGCAGGAAGTCGACCCAGCCCTGGCCCGGCGCAAACGACAGCGAATGCGCGAGCGGGACGAAGACACCCCAGGCGAACACGAAGAACAGCACGGCCGGCACCTTCACGTCGCCCGCGCCGCGCAATGAGAAGCCGCTGCCCAGGTTGAGGCCGTCGAAGATCTGGTATCCCGCCGCGATCCAGAGCAGCACGATGCCAATCTGCACGACGTTCGCCGACTGCGGGTCCGCGGCATTCATGAAGGTCGGCAGCAGCCACGGGCCCGACAGCGCGACCAGCACGCCGAGCGTGCCCATGAACGCGACGGTCAGCCAGATGATCGCGTTGCCGAGCCTGCGGGCCCAGTCGCGATCGCCCGCACCGATCGACTGGCCGACCAGCGTCGTGCCGGCGAGCGCGATGCCGATGCCCGGCATGTACGACATCGAGGTCAGCATCATGATGATCTGCGTGGCGGCGCCATCGACCGTGCTCAGTCGCACCTGCATCAACTGGAACAGCGCCATGCCGAACAGGTCGGCTGCGTACATCGCACCCATCGGCAGGCCCAGTCGATACTGCCGTGCGAGGCTGCGCAGATCGGGGCGCCAGGTCAGGTGCGACTTGTACTTCGTGCGCAGTTCCTCGCTCAGGAACAGCCACAGCGCAAAACCGAGGCCGCACACCATGCTGACGTTGGTGGCCCAGGCGGAGCCCGCGATTCCGCCGTCGAGCTTGAAGATGAAGAGCCAGTTCAACGCCGCATTCACGATCGCGACGAGCCCCGTCGTCATTACCGCGATGCGCGGCCGCGAAATGCCGTTGAAGAATCCGAGCACAGCCCACAGCGCGACCCCTAACGGCGCGCCGAGCATGCGTGGCTGCCAGAACGCCATGGCCTGTGCGGAAACCTCGTGCGCGAGGCCGAACGGCGCGAACAACACCGGGCCGGACCAAGCGAGCAGCGCGAAGAAAGGCAGTGTCAGCGCGCTGGCCGTGAGCGCGACCCAGGTGGAGTGGCTCGCGCGCGTGAAACGCCGCCCGCCCTCGGCCTGCGCCACGAACGTCTGGACGGCGAGCCCGACACCGCCGACCAGCATGAGGAACAGCAGCACCACCCAGTAGACCGCGGCCATGCCGGCCATCGCCGTGGTCGAGATGTGGCCGACGAACCACGTGTCGGTGAGGCTGATGACGGCCTGCAGGCTGCTGTTCAGCATCAGCGGCAAGGCCAGCATCGCGACGGCGCGATAGTCGATGACGGTCCGTCCCGTCGCAGGGTGCCGCTTCTGCGCCGGCAATGGCAGCGCAGCCGGCTGCGAGACGGTGTTCGTCCCGGCCGGCGGCGACTCGGCTGCGGTCATGGGCTGGCGCGCATCACCGGCGCATCTGCCGGTGCACGAAGAAATAGTAGAGCGAGCCCAGGAACACGAGCAGGCTGCCCACCCACAGGGTGATGCGATGCAGGTTGCCCTGCATCAGCTGCTCGTCCTGCCCCGCGGTGACTCCCACCCAGCAGAGCACCGCGCACCAGAGGCCCGATCCAATGATCGTTGCGAGCGAATACCAACCGAAGTGCATGCGCACGACGCCCGCGGGGATGCCGATCAGGTGACGGATGACCGGGAGCAGGCGCGAGATGAACACACCGACCATCCCGTAATGCGACGACCAGGCTTCGGCCCGCTCGATTTTTTCCGGCGTGATCAGCACGTAGCGGCCGTATTTCATCAGCAGCGGTCGGCCGATCAGGTACGAGGCCCAGTACATCACGCTGGCGCCAACCCACGATCCAACGGTGCCGGCCAGCACGATGCCGGGCAGTGAAAACGTGCCCTTGGAGTGCGCCAGGTACGCCGCCGGCGGAATGACGAATTCGCTCGGCACTGGCAGGATGGAGCTCTCCATCGCCATCAGCAGCCCGATGAGCCAGTAGCCCCCCTGGTCGAGCGCAGCCAGATACCACTGGATCAGGGACGCGAGCATCTCGTGCATGGGTCACTTCGAATTCTTGCGGGGGTTGCGAACGGCGAGCCCCGGAACGCGCCGGGAAGTCGCGCATTTTGCCAGAGCCAGGCCGTCCGCAGGCGACATACCCCGTAGGACGGCGCCGGGACAGGTGCGACAATGCCGGCAGTTCCCGCCCTCCGGAAACCCACAGTGACGCCGACGACGGATCGCCTGCCGCATTCCAGCCCCTCCGTTCGCGCCCTCGGCGCGGTGATCGCCTTGCTGCTCACATTCGCCGGGCCGGCCAGCGCCCAGGCGGGACTGCTCGCAGGCGTGACCAAGACTGCTGCGCCCGCGGAAGCCGCCGCGAAGTCGACTGCGCCGGAACCGATCGCCGCCGGCGACATCCCGATGCGCGCCGACGCGGATGAGCGCTTCGCACAGGACGTTGTCCAGCGCGTAAGAGGCCAGGACCCGAGCAAGAAGCTCGGCGCGGAACTCGACGCCCTGACTGCAGGGATCGTCAAGCTGGCGAAGGCTTTTGAAAATGAAGACCTGAAGCAGCTCTCTGCGATCCGGCTCGAAAGCCTCGAGAACCACTGGCGGTTCTACCAGGGCGAGCTCAATGACTGGCGGGCCGAACTCAACGGCAAGACCGGCGCCTATACCGAAGACGCGGCGGAACTCGCCAGGCGGCGTGGCGCCTGGGAGGCGACGCGTGACGGGATGCTTGCAGGCGGCATCACCCCTGCGCTGACCGCTCGCGTGAACGTGATTATCAGCCAGTTCACGCTCGCGGAAAGAGCGCTGTCGCAGCCGCTCGACGAACAGCTGAAGCTGCGCCGGCGCGCCAACACCGTGCAGACCAGCATCGACGCGGGCAAGAAGGGTGTCGACGCAGCGATCGCCTACTACGACCGTCGGCTCGGCATGATCGATGCTACGCCCGTGTGGAAGGCATGGAACGACACCCGGTTCAGCTCTTCCGAGCTGGAGGGCACCGCATCCGGTCTGCGCCTGGAAACCGCGTTTGTCGAAGAGTGGGGCGCCGCCAACCAGTCGCGCCTGCGCGCATACCAGTTCGGGGCGCTGGCCTTGCTGCCGCTGCTGGTCTGGCTCGGCTGGCGCAGCCGCAATACGGTGACGACGGAACCCAGCATGCAGGCGGCCGCGAAGGTGCTGCGGCGCCCGATCTCGGCGTGGCTGCTGCTCGTTTTGATCAGCGTGCCGTTCCTGTTCCCGGACGCACCGCTGGTGCTGCACCAGATCGCGCTGCTGCTGGCACTGGTACCAGTGCTGCGCCTGCTGCCGCAGCGGGTGTTCGAGGTGCTCGGTCGCTGGCCGATCGTGGGCACAATCCTGTACCTGCTGTACCGGCTCAGCATCTTCCTGGTTGGCCAGCCCCTGCATTACCGCCTGTACACGCTCACGCTCGCGCTGATCACGGCCGCCGTGCTCGTCTGGCTGCTCGTGTCGTCAAAGGACCGGCACGAGCGGGCCGGCACACCGGCACCGCACGGTATCCTCCGTGTGGCTGCGTGGGCCGCGGTGGCAGCTTTGCTCACGGCGATCGTCGCGAATATCGTCGGCAACGTCTCGCTCGCCGAGATGCTGACGGGCGCGGTGCTCGACAGCGCCTACGTGGGCCTCGCCCTGTATGCAGGCGCGAACGTAGTGTCCTCGATCCTCAGCCTGCTGCTGGCGCGGCGCGAGATGACGCGCTTCCGCGTGATCACGCAGCACGCCGGGCCGCTACTGGCAAGCATCACCACGCTCGTGATGTACGCGGCGCTCGCGGCGTGGATCGTCGTCATGCTGAACGAATTTCGCATCGCGCGACCAATCTTCGGCACCGCCAGGGCGATCATCACGCACCCGCTCGAGGTCGGGCAGATCTCGGTGACGCTGGGCAGCATCCTGCTGTTCATGGTCTCGGTCTACGTTGCGTTCTGGGTCGCGCACACGGTGCGCGTCGTCCTGCGCGATGAGGTGTTGCTGACGATGGACCTCCCACGCGGCGTCGGCAACAGCATCTCGACGCTCAGCTACTACGGCCTGGTGCTGATCGGCCTGCTGGTGGCGCTCGCAGCCGCGGGCTTCGAAGTTTCGCAGTTCGCGCTCGTCTTTGGCGCGCTCGGCATCGGCATCGGCTTGGGGCTGCAGAACGTGGTCAACAATTTCGTCTCGGGCCTGATCCTGATGTTCGAGCGCCCGATCCAGCCGGGAGACGTGGTCGAAGTGTCGGGCACATCGGGCACCGTCCGCGATATCGGCATGCGCGCAACGACGCTGACCACGTTCGAAGGCGCCGACGTCGTCGTGCCGAACGGCACGCTGCTGTCCGAGAAGCTGATCAACTGGACGCTGAGCGACATGAACCGTCGCATCGACGTGGAAGTCGGCGTGGCCTACGGCTCCGACCCGCGCCGCGTGCTGGCTCTCCTGCGCGAGGTGGCGCAGGGCACGCCCGGCATTTCGGCTGCCCCGGTGCCGGCAATCGTCTTCAAGGGTTTTGGCGCCAGCTCGCTCGACTTCAGCATCCGCGCCTGGACCAACGACTTCGGCGACTGGGTGACGATCCGCACCGAAATGACGGCGCGGGTGTACGAGGCGCTGGCGAAGGAAGGCATCGAGATCCCTTACCCGCAGCAGAACATCCACATCCGCAGCGTGTCGCCTGAGATCGGCCGGCAGTTCGCCGGCACGATCCCGCCGCAGCCGGGTGCTCCGCGGCCGGCGTAGTGCTGCTCGAGGCCGGACTGCTGAACGGTGGTACCCGCATCGTCGCAACGGCGCTCGGCGGTATTGCACTTGCGGTCGCGCTCTACAGCGCTCCGTGGAAGGCTTGGCTCGGCGACGGCGAACGGCAGTGGGTCTGGTTCGGGTCGATGGCGCTGCTGGTCGTCGTCTGGTCGATGAAGGCAGGCATCACGCCGGGCCTGTCGGTGCGTTTCCTGCTGGTAACGGCGCTTACGCTGATGCACGGCTGGCAGCTCGCCATCGTCGCCGGGGCGCTCGTGCTCGCCGTGCTCTCGGTCGTGGGCATCGCGGACTGGCACCTCTACGGCGCCAACCTGCTCTGCATGGCCGTCGTGCCGGCGCTGTTCACGGCCTGGTTCCACGAACTGGTGCATGCGCGCCTGCCGCACAACTACTTCATCTACTTTTTCGTCACGACCTTCCTGGGCGCGGCGCTCGCGTTCAACGTCGCCGGCCTCGTACGCGTTGCGCTGCTGGCGGCCAGCGGCACACTGGATGCGGCGCACGCGGGGCCCGAGTACTTTGCGATCCTGCCCTTCATGAGCTTCGGCGAAGCGGTCGTCAATGGCACCATCATCGGCATGGCGGTGGTCTACCGGCCGAAGTGGGTGATGAGTTTCGACGACCGGTTGTACCTGCACCGGCGCTGAACCGGCGCTAGCCGTTGCGCTAGAATGGCGGCATCGATTCCATGCAACCCGTCACGCCATGCCTACGTACGATTACCACTGCCCGGCCAACGGTCGCGTCGTCGAAGTCAGCCACAAGATGGCCGACAGGATTGCAACGTGGGGCGAGCTCTGCCGCCTGGCCGGCCTGCCGCTCGATGGCACGGCGGGGAAGGCCAAAGTGGAAAAGCTGATGAGCGCAAGTGGCGTCGTGCACGCCGGTTCGCTCGGCAGCGGCTACGAAAGGCCGTGTGACACGGGCCCGTGCGGCGGCGGTGGTTGCGGCGGTGGCGGCTGCGACTTCAGCGGCTAGACGGTATCGGCAGGCAGATCGAACACGAGCACCTCCGCCCCTGCGCCGCCCGACAGGCGCAGGTCTGGCTCGTTCGTCAGCTTCAGCGCGTCCCCGGCCTCGAGCGCCTCGCCGTTGGCAGCGATGCGGCCGCGGGCAACGTGGACGTAAATCAGGCGTCCAGGCGCGACTCGCAACTGGCTCTGCTCCGATCCATCGAAGAGTCCCGCATACACCTGCACGTCCTGGTGAATGTGGACGGAACCCTGCGCCCCGTCGGGCGACGCAATGAGGCACAGACGGCCGCGCTTCTGGTCCGCGCCGAAGCTCTTTTCCTCGTACCCCGCGGGGATGCCGACGACGTTCGGCACGATCCAGATCTGCAGGAAGTGCACGGGCCGCTGCTGCGACCCGTTGAATTCGCTGTGCTGCACGCCGCTGCCTGCGCTCATTCGCTGAACGTCGCCAGGCCGGATCGTCGAGCTCGTGCCGGTCGAGTCCCTGTGCGCCAGCTCGCCCTCGAGCACGTAGCTGATGATCTCCATGTCGCGGTGGCCATGGGTGCCGAAACCGGCGCCCGGCGCGACGCGGTCCTCGTTGATCACGCGCAGCGGCCCGAAATGCACGTGCTGCGGATCGTGATAACCCGCGAACGAGAACGAATGGCAGGACTTGAGCCACCCGTGGTCGGCATAGCCCCGCTCCTGGCTGCGGCGAATCTCGGCCATCGGCCATCTCCTGTGGAATGACTCCATTTTGCCTTAGAATGCGCGCCCTTCCTCCCCTTCCTCCCCTTCCTCCCCTTCCTCCCCTTGCCCACCCCTCCCCGCATCGGCTTCGTCTCCCTCGGCTGCCCCAAGGCGCTGGTGGACTCCGAACGCATCCTGACGCGCCTGCGCGCTGAAGGGTATGACGTCGTCGGCACGTACGAGGACGCGAACCTCGTGGTCGTCAACACGTGCGGGTTCATCGACGACGCCGTGCACGAATCGCTCGACGCGATCGGCGAGGCGCTGGCGCGCAACGGCAAGGTGATCGTGACCGGGTGTCTCGGCGCGCGTCCCGCGACGATCACCGACCGTCACCCCACCGTGCTCAAGGTGACGGGCGCCCACGCGTACGAAGAAGTCGTGCAGGCCGTGCACGAACACCTGCCACCGCTGCACGACCCCTTCGTCGACCTGGTGCCGCCACAGGGTATCCGGCTCACGCCGCGGCACTACGCCTACCTCAAGATTTCCGAAGGCTGCAACCACCGCTGCACGTTCTGCATCATCCCGTCGATGCGCGGCGACCTCGCGAGCCGCCCGATCGGCGACGTGATGCTCGAAGCCGAACGCCTCGTGAAGGCAGGCGTGAAGGAACTGCTCGTGATCTCGCAGGACACGAGCGCCTACGGCGCCGACCTCAAGTACGCCACGGGTTTCTGGGGCGGCAAGCCGGTGAAGGCGAAGTTCGTCGACCTCGCGCGTTCGCTTGGGACGCTGGGCGCGTGGGTGCGCATGCACTACGTGTACCCGTACCCGCACGTCGACGACGTGATCCCGTTGATGGCCGACGGCAGGATCCTGCCGTACCTCGACATTCCGTTCCAGCACGGCAGTCCGCGCGTGCTCAAGCTCATGAAGCGACCGGCGCACGCCGAAAACACGCTCGAGCGCATCCGGCGCTGGCGCGATATCTGCCCCGAAATCACGCTGCGCAGCACGTTCATCGTCGGCTTCCCCGGCGAGACGGAGGCGGACTTCGAAATGCTGCTCGACTGGCTGCGTGAAGCACGGCTCGATCGCGTCGGCTGCTTCAAGTATTCGCCGGTCGAGGGCGCTGCGGCCAACGCGCTGCCCGATCCGGTGCCCGAGGAAGTGAAAGCAGAGCGGCTCGGGCGCTTCATGGAACTGGCAGCGGCGATCAGCGCGGAGAAGCTCGTTGCGAAGGTCGGCCAGCGGATGCGCGTCCTCGTCGATCAGGTCGACCCGGAAGACGGTGCCATCGCGCGCTCGGCGGCCGACGCGCCGGAGATCGATGGCGTGGTGCGCATCGCCAGGCCCGGCAAGAAGCTGCAGGCCGGCGACTGGGCCGATGTCCGGATCACCGGCGCCAATGCCTACGACTTGCAGGCAAAGATCGCGCGCGCATGACGCCTGGGGAGCGCAATCGCATGATGCATCGATCGATCGTGGCCGTCGTGGCCGCGGTGACCACGACTCTGTTCAGCCCGGTCACGGCATTCGCCCAGCAGCCCGCGCCGGCTGTGGTGGCTCCGCCGGTCGCCGCCGTCGCCAGCCCGCTGGCCGAAGCCATCCGCGAACGCATCGATCACCTGCGCTACGAGAAGCAGCAGGACGTGCGCGGGGCCACGATCATCGTCCCCGAACTGGTGGCGAAGTACTACGAGGCGCAGCAGTTCCAGCCGGCCTGGCAGGATCCGGCGAAGCTCGACGAACTGGTCGCGAGCATCGACGACCTGCGCAACGACGGTCTCGATCCCAGCGACTACCATCTCGAAGCATTGCGATCGTACCGTCTGGACGTGCGCATGAAGTCGCCGCTCACGCTGCAGGATCGCGCCAACCTCGAACTGCTCGCGACCGACGCCTTCATGCTCGGGCTCTACCACGTCTACCTCGGCAAGGTGGATCCGGTGAAGTTGAGTTCGCAGTGGAACTTCGCGCAACGCCCGATCCCATCGTTCGAAGAAGGGCTAAAGCGTTTCTCTGCGCGACTCGCTGCCGGCGAAATCAGCGCAGCCTTCGACAGCGCGCGTCCGTCGCACGTCTGGTATCAGCGGGGTCGTCAGCGCCTGCAGGAGTACCGTGCAATCGCCGCAACCGGCGGGTGGCCGGGCATTCCGGACGGCCCGACCATGAAGCCCGGCGTGACCGACACGCGCGTGCCGGTGCTGCGCAAGCGGCTCGCAGTCACGAACGACTATGTACCGATGCCGGACATGGCTGCGGCCGCGGACCCCAACCTCTACGACGCGACGCTCGAGCAGGCGGTCAAGGCCTTCCAGGAACGTCACGGCCTGGCGCCGGATGGCGCAATCGGACCCGGCACGCGCGCAGCGATGAACGTGCCGGTCGCGCAGCGCATCGACCAGATCCGCGTCAACCTCGAGCGTGGTCGCTGGACCCTGCACGAGATGAAAGGCGAGTTCGTGCTGGTCGACGTCGCGGGCTTCGACGTGACCTACTTCCGCAACGACGAACCCATCTGGACGTCGAAGGTGGTCGTCGGCCGGGACGAGCGCGAAACGCCGATCTTCCGTTCGAAGATCACCTACGTCGTCTTCAACCCGACCTGGACCATTCCGCCGGGCATCCTGGTCAAGGACAAGCTGCCGGACCTCAAGCGCAGTCCGGGTGCGCTCAAGAAGATGAACATCCGCGTGCTGGACGGCAGCGGGCGCGAAGTGAACCCCTACTCGGTCAACTGGCAGCAGTACGGGCCGTCGCGACTGCCGCCGTACCAGTTCGTGCAGGATCCCGGACCGAACAACGCACTCGGCCTGGTCAAGGTCATGTTCCCGAATCCCTACATGGTGTACCTGCACGATTCGCCGGCGAAGTCGCTCTACGAGCAGGACCAGCGCACGTTCAGCTCGGGCTGTATCCGGGTGCAGAAGGCGTTCGAACTCGCAGAACTGGTGCTCAACGATCCGCAGTGGAACAGGCAGAGCATGGACGCGGTGATCGCAACCAAGGAAACGCGGACGGTCAACCTGAAGCAGCCGATCCCGGTGCTGATCCTTTACTGGACCGCGCAGCCGCGGCCAGATGGCCAGGTGGCCTTTCGTAACGACGTCTACGGGCGCGATGCAGCGACGCTCGCGGCACTGAACAGCACCTTCCGCTTGCCGGTCGCGACTGACGCATAAAAGAAGGCCGGCGAACCTTGCGGTAGCCGGCCGAATTTTCACGCAGGAGGAAAAACGTACGGGGCATAGGTTGCTCCCGGAGCGTTTTTCCGGCTTCGGGAATGTCCGCCAGGTCATAGGTGATTATTACTAGGAGGAGTGGACGACCCGGCGTCGACGCACGATGATCGCGCATGCTCGCGCTGCGCTATCACTCCATCGGCGACCTGGCTGGACTCGGTCTGGAAGATATCCCCGTTCCGGTGCCCGCCGCGGGCGAGCTGCTCGTGCGTGTGCGTGCTGCGAGTCTGAACCCGGTCGACTGGAAGGTCGCGACCGGCGGTTTCCGCCTGCTCGTGCGGGGCGGCGTGCCGCGGACGATGGGTTCGGATTTCGCCGGCGAAGTGACTGCGATCGGCTCTGGTGTCACCACGTTTGCGCCCGGCGACCGGGTGTTCGGCTTCATCGATCCTTTCCGGCGCACGGGCGGAACGTTTGCCGAGTTTGCCGCGGTTCCGGCCGAGTACGCGCACCGCCTGCCCGACGACCTCGGCTATCGCGATGCTGCGGCCCTGGCGTGCGTCGGCGCCACCGCGGTCACGCTGTGCAATCTCGGCCACGTCGGCACCGGCAGCAAAGTGCTGGTGAACGGCGCCTCGGGTGGTGTCGGCCACGTGGCGGTACAGGTCGCCCACGCACGCGGCGCACGGGTCACCGCAACGGCGAGCGCGGCCCGTCACGAGTTCGTCCGCTCGCTTGGTGCGCATTCGTGCATCGACTACCGGACCGAGCCGATGGACCGCTGGCCCGACGAGTTCGACGCCGTGCTCGATTGCGTCCCGAACATTCCGCGAGCCGTGCAGCGTCGCCTGCTGCGGCGCAGGGGTCATTACGTCACGACGGTGCCCAATGCGGCGACGTTCCTGATCGACCCGCTCGCCAACCGTTGCGGTGGCGTGCAGCGACACGGCGTCATGCTCAAGCCGGACACTCGCGTGATGAATGAATTGCTGGGTTACGTGGCGCAGGGCCGGCTGCGCTGCGCAATCGAGCGTGAGTTCCCGCTGCAACTGGCACGGGATGCGATCGAGCGCTCACGCTCGGGTCGGGTGCAGGGCAAGATCGTGCTCGTCATCTGACCGGCCGGCGACACCCCACGAGCGGGAGCGTGCGCCGGACGCTGAGGAAAGGGACCCTGCACCCTCCCAGGGGAGTTTCCCCTGTTCGTCAGTGGTGATGGCCGCCTGGCCCGTGCACGTGGCCGTGCTCGAGTTCTTCCTTCGTCGCCTCGCGCACCTCGGTGATCTCGACCTCGAAGTTGAGGTGCTCGCCCGCCAGCGGATGGTTGCCGTCGATGGTGACCATGTCGCCCTGGATGCCGGTGACCGTCACCACGCGCGTGTGGCCGTCCGAGGTCTGTGCCTGGAACTGCATGCCGGGCTTCACGTTCGACACGTTGCCGAACGAGCGCTTCGGCACGCGCTGGATCAGTTCGGCATCGCGCTCGCCGTAACCGTCGGCCGGCGCGATCTTCACGCTGAGTTTCGCACCCGGGGATTTGCCTTCGAGTTCGCGCTCGAGGCCCGGAATCAGGTTGCCGTGGCCCTGGATGTAGGCGAGCGGATCACCGCCCGACGAGCTGTCGATCACTTTGCCCTCGTCGTTGGTGAGGGTGTAATGGATCAGCACGACCTTATCCGCTGCAACGACCATAAAGCGACTCCGGAGTTAGGAAGGGGAAGAAGGGTCAGAAGGAAAGAAGGAAAGAAAGAAGGAAGAAACTGGACGCTCAGACGGGTTGCCCGTCCTTGAGCTTGAGCCAGCCGCGCGCGACGCGGTAGATGACCCAGACGCCGATGATGAAGATGCCGATCGGGAACGTGACGAACCCGACGAGGATGAAGAACAGGGGCAGCGACAGCAGGAACACGACCGTGACCCAGAACGCGGCGAACCAGAACGTGCGCAGCTGCCAGGTGAAGTGCGATTCCAGGTGGGTGCCGCGGGCATCGCTGCGGCGAATGTAGTTCATCACGACGGCAATGATCGACGGCAGCCCGAACACGAAGGCCGTGGCGATGAACGCCGAGCCGAACATGCCGATCAGGGCGCTGGCCGCGTGCAGCGCATACATCCAGTGGGTGTAGCTGACAAGCGATGCGTCGGCGATTTTCAGCGAAGAAGCCGGCGAGTTCATAGATTTCGTGTCCTTGTGACCGGATTCATGGGGTGTCTATCCTACTGTGTCCCGCCGCCCGGTGGCGGAACGCCCTGTCGCATCGCAGCCTCCCAGTGGCGCTTCGGCACGTAGGTTCGCAGCCGCCGGGCGACCAGGTCGAGCACTACCGCGTCGATCTCGTGCCCGAGAAGCGGGATGACGTCCGCGACGACGTCGGCGCCCAGCGTGACGAGGTGTCCGGCCGCTTCGACGGTGAAGTCGTAATGGATCACTTCGTCGGCCTTGCCGTGGATCAGGAACAGCGTCGTACCGCCCGGGTTGGTCTCCGGCAGCTCGGCGTAGCGACCGGCGAGCGCCACCACGCGTCCGGCAAGCACGTCGTCGCCCGCCTGGATCGCCGCCTCGAGCACCATGATGGCCCCCTGGGAAAAACCCACCAGCACCGTGGCCTCCGGACCGAGGCCCGTAGCGCGCTGCCATTGCCGGATGGCCGCCACGAACAGCGGCATCTCGGCGGCGACCCGTTCGACCCGCTTCGCGTCGTCGATGCCTTCGATTGAAAACCACTGGCGGCCAGAACCGAAGTTCGTCGGGTGAGGCGCTCGCAGGCTCACCACCAGCGCTTGCGGGTACTCCGCCGCCAGCCGCTCGCCCATCGGCCGCAGGTCCTCTGCGTTGGCACCGAAGCCATGAAACAACAGCACGAGCTGCTGTGCCGTGCCGCCCGGTTGCTGAATGATCAAGGCTTCCGGTGTCATGCCGTGCAGCATGAACGCGTCAGGGAGCGGCTTGCCACTTGCACGAAGCGCGCCCTGCTCAGAGCCAGCGACGGACGGAACATCGGTAGGCTGCGAATTCGCCACCAAAGAGTCCCGCGAGGACGCGTTCCTCTGGCTCTATCTGCCAGCGATTCAGGTACAGGACGAAGGCCGGCAAGACGGCGAACGCGGCGGGACTGGCCAGCCACACGGCCCAGGCGGCCAGCGCGAACAGCATGCCGAGGTACATCGGGTTGCGTGTATGGCGGTAGATGCCGGAGCGCACCATCGAGCTTGCGGCTTCCGGTTTCGTCGGATTGACCGTCGTGCGTGCCCGATGGAATTCGAGCACCCCGGCGACGGCAACCAGGACCCCTGCGGCAAGCAGCGACAGGGCAGCGCCCAGCCGCCAGTGCGTGACCCAATCGAGGCGCGGAGTCCATCGAGCAAGCAGCCACATCAACAGCGCCCCGACCAACGCCACGGCGAGCGGCGGGACGCGCAGTTCAAGCGACGATCCGGCGCGCATCGGGAACTACGCTCCGAGTTGCTTGAAGTAGTACACGGTCGGAAAAAGCTCGCCGTCCGGGGACGTGGCGAAATCCGGAATTTCTCCGGCGCGGCTCCAGCCCAGGTGGCGATAGACGGTCTCGGCATGCGACGCGAGCAACGTGTCCAGCACCAGCAGCGACCGCTGCCGGGTTCGCGCTTCGGCCTCCACGGCCTGCATGAGCAACGTCGCAAGTCCCTTGCCACGTGCGGCCGTGTGTATGAACAGCTTCTGCACTTCGGCGCGGTGCCGTCCGTTTTCCTTCGGACACAACGCAAGCTGCACCGAACCGACCACCTTCCCTTGCGCTTCGGCGATCCACAGCAGCACGTCATCTCCGGCACCCAGCGCGGCGAAAATGCCCTGCCAGTAACGGTCGGCGGTTGCGCGAGCGACCGGAGCCAGGAAACCGACCGAGGCACCGGAATGCACGGCGTCGATCAGCAGGTCGCCGAGCGGTTCGACCAGCGACGTCTCGCCGACGGCGACTCGACGCACGACGATATCGGTGGACCGGGTGACCGGCTCCCGGACTGGAGCGTGGATCGACGCCGGCTGGCAGCCATCGGGTTTGAATACGCGCACCGTCGAGGCCGGATTCACCGCAAGCCTCGACGCAGGACGCCGCGGCCGCGGCAGCAGCTCGCCCCCGCAATTCGGGCACTTGCCGTTCAGGTGGCGCTCGGCACAGGTTGCGCAGAACGTGCACTCGAACGAGCAGATCCGCGCGAGCGGCGACTCTGGCGGCAGGTCGGTGTCGCAGCATTCACAGGAGGGGCGAATATCGAGCATGGCCCTACGAACCGTCGAGTCGAGACGTTACAGCAAGCCTAGCACTGTTCTTTTAGACAGGGTCTTGGACGAGAAACGACGCATTCCGGACCCGGTCTCATCGCGGTTTCCCCCATCCGTAACCTCACGGATGTGTTGCTTTTGGACTACCTCCTAAGCTTGCCTGGCGATATTTGAAGGTCAGGACTGCGGTCCGCCAGAATCCCCACGGAGATACAGACATGAAGCTCACCAAGTTCGCCCTGCTGGCGGTCGCCGCTGGTTGCACGCTGGCCAGCCAGGGCGTGTATGCCCAGGCCATGGAAGTCGTGACGGTCGAAGCCGTCCGCGAGATCGTCGTCGGCAAGTCGCCGATCGGCGCGCCGATCAAGGAACTGACCATTCGTTCGCGCGTCAGCTACGCTGACCTCGACCTGACCACGGCCGATGGCGCCGCGACGCTCGAAAAGCGCGTCAGGGACACCGCCGTTTCTTCGTGCAAGGAAATCAAGGTCGATGTGCCCGTCGAGGGCTGGACGATGGATCGCTGCATCCGCGAAGCGACCGACGACGCGATGGTGCAGGTGAACAAGGCCGTTGCCGACGCGAAGGCGGCGAAGAAGTAAGCGAGCTGCAGGCTCGCGCAGCGCAAGGCTGGTGGCTGCGAGGCCGCCCGCCTTGCTTGCGCACAGGCTGAACTGCAGGCAGTGACGCCAGCACGGGGTCGCGACTGGCCGGCTCGTACTCCGTCTAGGCGAGTTGCTGCACCACCGCGCCGGCTGCGCGTTCGCCCGATTCGATCGCGCCTTCCATGCCACGCGCACTCACCGACGTGTGTTCGCCGCAGAAATGCATGCGGCCCCGCGGCTGGAACATTGCGGGCAGGAACTTCGTGACCGTGCCGGGATTGAAGTAAGCCCACGCACCACCGGCGAAGGGGTCCTGCTCCCAGGAATGCTGGCCGATCACCTGCAGCGCACCCTTGGCCGCAGGCCGCATCTGCTCGATCTGCGCCACGACGTAGCGCGCCGCGCCTTCCTTGCCGAGGCGGTCGAGGTGCCGTGCAGCGGGTCCAAATGCGGAGACGACCAGGCTCGACACCTGGTCCTCCTTCGCTTCGTGATAGATCGCGGAAACCCGTCCGATCGAGTCGGTCCACATCGACGGCTCAAGGCCGTCCTGTTCCCAGAACGGGCGTGAGGCCTGCAGCGCGACCTGGTGGATCGGCTGGTAGGGCAGCGATTCCACGGCCCGTTCCTGCATCCCTGCAAGGTCCGGTCGCAGTTTGATGCGGCGCAACGTGGTGAAGGGCACGGCACACACCACGGCACGCGCCGTGTATCGAGCCCCGTCTGCCGTGCGGACCGAGGCGCCCGCGTCCGTCGTCTCGATGGCCTTGACGGTCTGGTTGAACCGCACCGGCTGCCGCAACTGCGCCGCCATCGCGACCGGGATGTTCTGGTTGCCACCCCTGGCCTGCAGCATCACCGGCTTGGCCGATTTCTGCGCCGCGGTGAATGCCGAGACGTACGCCATCATCAGCGCAGAGATGTCCTTCGCGTTCACGCCGTAGGTCGGGATCGTGTCGTATGCCAGTTCGATCATCGGATCGGTCGCGCCCTGTTGGCGCAGGAAGTCGCGCATCGAAACGTCGAACGGCGCGTTCTTCGCTTCGTACCAGCCCTCGGTCGAGGTGAGCGGATTTTCCTGGCTCGTCACCAGCGGCACGTATTGCCACGGCATCATTTCGCGCAGCGCAGGCGGGAACGGATTGCGGGGCGAATCCACCCAATCGGACCGGGTCAGCGGTTTGCCGCCGAGCACCAGCGTGAACTTCGAATGCTGCGATAGCCGCGGCACCTGATCTTCGAGCGGCACGGCGACGCGCGTCGCGACCTCCATCAGTCGCAGGTAATCGCCGTAGATGATGTTGCCGCCCGCCTCCGGGACGCCCTGGACGTTGCCGAACGTGAAGACGCGGCCGCCCACGCGGTCGCGACCTTCCAGCACGAGCACCTTGAAGCCCTTCTGCTCCAGGGCCCAGGCCGCCTGCAGGCCGGAGAGACCGGCTCCGACGACGATGACGTCCGCGGTGTCCTCGGCGGCCCAGGCGCGTCGCCCGGCAAGCAGGGTGGCGCCGGTGAGCACGCCCGATTGCAGCAGGAATTCGCGACGGGAAAGGGTCATCAGCGGCGCTCCATCTCGACGATCACCGTGCGGCCGGTCAGGACCGCGAATGAATTCATGCGGGCGAGGTGTTCCCGGTTCTCCGCAAGTATCGCAGGCGTCTTGCGACGGGCATGCATCGCGACGATCGCCGAACCGAGCTTGACGAGCGGCCACAGCACGAGCAGGGCCGCAGAACCTGACTTGATGCGATCGGTCGAGCAGCTCGTCACGCGCAGACCCGCCTTCTCGGCCATGTACGAAATGTAGTACACGGACACGGGATGGATGTGGCCGCCGACGTGCTGCGGATCGTAGCCATGGATCGGCAGCGGACCGAACAGTTCTGGGAATCCCGCCACCAGCGTACGCACGCGCGACGTCAGGCTCAGCACGTTCGGCGTCGTGAGCACGAACCGTCCGCCGGGCCGCAGCACGCGATGCACCTCGCGGAAAAAGAGGAACTGGTCTTCGAGGTGCTCGAGCACTTCGACCGAGTACGCGAGGTCGAAGCTCTGGTCGTCGAGCGGGAGTCCGCCGTGCAGGTTGATTGCATGGCACGGCACCTCCGGCACGCGAAAATTGTCGGGAAAGAGATCGCACGCCTCAAGCCTGGTCGCGTACCCCTTGCTCGTGATCAGGTCGTGGACGCGACGCGCGAGGTAGCCCTCGCCGGCACCGATGTCGAGCACACGCCCCGCCTGCGCGACGTACGGCTCGAGCAGAGCGAAGACCCTGGCGTTGGTCCTGGGCAGCGAATAGGAAACCGGCGCCGGTGCACCGGTCACCGCAGGGTTCGTCATGGTGTCCTCGACTGCCGCATCGCCGGGTGCGCAGCAGCGACACCTGGCTTGGCGAACTCGGTACCGGCGAGGATAGCGTCAAAAAGGGCTTGCTGCTCGCGGCGCGTGGGCGCTGGCACGAGCGTCACGCGCTCTTTCGCGATGCCGCCGGTGCCGGCGTGATGCACGATGAGGCTGTCCGCTGTTTGCTCGACAACCAGGGTGTCGCCGGCGGCGGCACTGAACGAGTGCTGTTCGAACGGCGCGATGTCGAGTGCGAGCCGCGCGGCCTCGCCCTGCAGTCGCCACGTGTACCGCCTGCCGCGATCGGTACGCTCATACGATGCGTTCAGGACGCCCGCACCAATCCTCGAATTGAATTCGACGTGGCCGAAAGACGTCGGCAGCCTCGGCGCCAGGCGAACCACGCCCTGCTCCAGGTCGGGCTGGATGCCAAGAAAGCCCTGGTACCAGACGCGCAGCTGCTCGGCGTTGGACCAGCCCTG
>JBAVJR010000047.1:0-2676 GCA_049687855.1 Steroidobacteraceae bacterium
TTGGCCACGTCGTCGTGGCGTGGCTGTGGCTCGACGTCGCTCGAGCAGCGGTCGCAGCGGCCGCGGGGAAGGACGACGGTTTCCTGCGCGGCAAGGTCCATGCGGCGCGCTATTTCTTCGACTTCGAACTGCCGAAGATTGACGCGTGGCTCGCCGTGGTTGCAGCCCGGAATGCGACGTGCCGCGAGATGCAGGACGCCTGGTTCGAGAGCTGATCGGCTCCCGGCCACAAGGCGTTGCGGTTTGCCGCTATCTCCAGTGTCACTTAAAACGAAGTCGCGGCTTTCTGATCGGGTTAGAATCGCCGGCTGAAAATCCGGCACCGCCCGGGCCCCGCGGGGGTTCGGCCGTGTGTTTTCCGCGAACAAGACCACCTGGAGCAGTTCAACAATGAATCTCGTCAAGCTTTCGATCGCGGCCCTCGGCCTCGCATGTGCTTCCGTGTGCAGCGCCGCCGATGCCGTGGCACCCGCGGCCGCTGCACCTGCGGCGACGCCGAAAGGCGAAACCCTGGTCGCGACCGTCGAAGCGACCGCCGTCGTCACGGCGATCGATCAGACGACGCGTGAAGTCACGCTGAAGAAGGAAGACGGCACCGAGGTCACCTTCGTCGCCAGCGAGGACGTCAAGAACCTCGCGCAGGTGAAGCCGGGCGACGTGCTGCACGTCGTCTACGGCGAAGCGCTGGCGTACGAAGTGAAGAAGGGCGGCACGACGGTGGCGCCGGCGACGACGATCGCGGGCGGCGCGGCCGAGCTGGGCCAGAAGCCGGAAGGCGCTCTGGCGCGCCAGACCACGGCGACCGTCCTCATTACGGCGATCGACGCGAAGGCGCCTTCGGTGACGTTCCAGGGCCCGGCGGGCAATACGCGCACGATCAAGGTGCTGCATCCCGAGAAGCTCGTCGGCGTGAGCGTGGGTGACACGGTCGAGCTGACGTACACCGAAGCGGTCGCGATCAAGGTCGAGGCGGCGCCCGCCAAGTAAGCCGGAATCCCCGGTCAGACGCCCGCTCGGTGCGCGTTACATCGGGCGGGTGAAGTCCGCAATGGAAAAAGCCGGGCTCCGGGGCCCGGCTTTTTCATGCCTGCATCTGCAGGACGCGACTACTTCTTCTCGACCGGCGCGACCGGGGCCGACTGGCCTGCGACGAACGGGTACTTGGCGAAGATCGCCGCGACCGCGTTCGTGATCGTGCCCTGCTTGTCCTGCATCATCTTGGACGTGACGACGTCCTCGAGTCCGCCCTGGAACACCGCCTGGCGCTTCTCGCGGTCGACGACGTCCATGACCAGCGTGCCGACGTTGTAACGGCGCGTCGTCACTTCCGTGCCGCCATAGCCGTAGGCCCCGTACGGCGCGCCGTACCAGCCCCGATACCCGTACGACGGGCCGTAATACGGCGCCGGCGTGGACTGGATGTCGGTCTTTTCCTCGAGCTTACCCTTGAAGTTGAGCAGCAGGTCCGGGTTGTCGGACTTGGTGTAGCCGCGCGCTTCCATTTCGCGCGTCGCCGCCTGCTGCATCATCTGCTGGGCGATCGACTGGAACTCGGCTGGGTCGGGACTTACGGCCGAGAGGAAGTTGTAAGTCTTGTACTTGCCAAAATCGACGCTGCGGTCATAGTCGCCACGGACGTCCGGACCGCTGGCGCAACCGCCAGCGAGCAACGCCGCGGCCACGAGCGCAGCGACGAACGGCATGCGGGTCAATCGTAGATCGAACATGAATGGCTACCTCGCGGATTACTTGGCGAGCGGAATGCCCTGGATGCCTGGCAGGCGGAGCAGCGTGTTGAGCTTGTTCTCGACCTGCACGAAGCGCAGTACCCTGGCCGTCGGCAGGACCTTGTCCAGCTTCTTGGCGGTGCCCTTGACCAGCGCCAGCTCGTCATCCTGCAGCTTGAACCAGTCCTTGAGCAGCCCCTTGGCGGCGTCGTCGGTCATCGAATCGTAGTTCGAAGAATAAGCATTGATCAGGTCCACGCCGCGCTGCATAAGTATCTTGCGGTCGGCCTGGTAGGCGTCGTAGACCGGCGTGAACGCGGTCATCTGCGCGTCGTCGAGTGCCATGGCCTTGAGCACCACCGCGCGCTTGTCGGCCTGGATCTGCGCGATCAGCTGCTGGGTGTCGTCGTAGCTCGACTGCGCCTGGACAGCGAACGGCGCCGCGACGGACAGCAGTGCGGTGGCGGCAAGGGCGAACTTGAAATTCTTCATGTAGGGGCTCCGTGGAATCCTGGTTGCTTATTGTGCGAGCGGAATGAGGCCGTAGACTTCGCGCCGGATCATGTTGTCCAGACGGGTCTCGATCTGCGCGTAGCGCAGGGCCTTCACCGGCGGCAGCACCTTGGCGACCTTCTTCGTGTAGGTCTGCTTGAGGGCCTCGCGGTCCTTCTCGATCTGCATCTTTGTCTTCAGCATCGCCGTGGCGTCGGCATCGGTCATCGCGCCGTACTTGGCGGCGTAGTCGTCGACCAGCGCGAGAAACTCGTCGTTGAGTTTCTTGGCCTTGCCTTCGTACTCGTCATAGACCGGCCAGAAGGCACGGCTCTCGGAATCGGTGAGTTGCAGGTTCTGCGCGTACACGGCGCGCTTGTCGGTCATGACCTGCTTGAGGATGATCTGCTCGTCCGCCTTGACGCTCTGCGTCGCAGGGGCATCCTGTGCGTGGGTC
>JBAVJR010000048.1:0-6411 GCA_049687855.1 Steroidobacteraceae bacterium
GTCGCGCACCGCCGGTCGTGATCGCGACGTGATTGGCCCAGGCCGCGTCCGCGCCGGCCGGATCGCCCGATTCCATGCGGTGGTCGGCGATCAGCCGCCACGCGTCGCCGACGTCGGGCTTCAATGCGACTGCACGCTCGAGCGCCGCCAACGCCTCGTCGCGCCGGCGGGCGAGCCCTAATGCCACGCCGAGCTCGTACTGCACGGCTGCGGACCCCGGTTGGCGACGAGCCAGCGGTTCCAGGATCGCGAGCGCGCCCGGCAGGTCGTCGAGTTGGCGCCGCGCCATGCCGAGGAACAGGGCCGCTGACGGTTGGCCCGGTACGGACGCCAGGATCGCGGCCGCCTCGCGGGATGCGAGTGCCGGGTCCGCACGCAGCAGCGCTGCGATGCGCTGCAGCGCGGCTTCGAGCGAGACGTCCGGCTCAGGTGCAGTGCCCATCGGGATGTCCGACTCCGGGAAGGTTCGCCTCGCATGACAGCGGGCGGGACCGACGATGTCAAACCGCAATGGGCCCGCCACGTTCCGCGGGCACAAAAAAAGACGGCGGGCCGAAGCCCGCCGTCCAGTACCACGTTGCCGTGGAATCTCAGCTCATCAGAACTTGGCCGAGAGTCCGAAGAACACGTAGCGGCCCAGCGCGTCGTACACCTGCGGGTAGGTGTTGCCGTTGCCGAAGCCCGAACCAACCTGACCGCTGAGCGGCGGGTTCTCGTCCGTGACGTTGTTGATACCCATGTTGAACGTGTACTTCTCGGCGAAGGTGTAGACCGCCGCGATATCGAAGTAGTTCTGCGCGTCGAGTTCCTTGTCCACGCCCGGGAACACCACCGACGGATCTGCGAGGTCCGGGTCCGGCGAGGCCGCGTCGATTGTCACGCCGTCGAAGTAGCGCCAGTTGACCGACAGGTCGACGCCCCACGGGGTTGCCCATGTGGTGCGCAGGCGCGTGCGCAACTCCGGCAGCGGGGTGCCGCAGTTGCTCTGGCCATAGTACCCGGCGCAGTCGTACTCCTCCACGCCCGGCAGCGGGGTGCTGATGAACTCGTCCAGGATCGTGCCCATGAACGCGAAGTTCAGCGTGCCCAAGTCGTTCATGTCGAGCGCGTAGTTCACGCCGATGTCCCAGCCCGAGGTCTTCGTCTCGCCGATGTTGACGTTCGTGGCGACGATCTGGGCCTGAGGCAGCAGCCAGAGCGTGCCCTGGCTGTCGCGGGTAATCAGGCCGCAGTACTCGGGGGACCCGGTGAGTATGCACTGGTCCAGCGCGGTCGGGGACGGCACGGTGCCGATCGTGTCCTCGACCGTGATGTTCCAGTAGTCGATCGTCACGGCGAGGCTGTCGACAAACGTTGGTGTCAACACGATACCCGCCGTCCACGTGTCGGCGCTCTCCGGGTCGAGATCCGGGTTGCCGCCAAAGAGCGCGTTGTACTGATCGGCCGAGCTATCCAGGTCCGTGCCGTACAGCGCGTCGGGCAGGCCCGTGTTGCGGCACCCCTCGAGCGTGGCGGTCGGGTTCGTGGAGCAGGGGTCACGCGACATGTCGTACAGGCCCACCGCTTGAGCCGAGTACAGTTCGATGATGTTCGCCGCACGTACCGCGTGCTGGTAGCTGCCGCGGAAGCGGATGTCGTCGACGATCTGCCAGTCGACACCGAAGCCGTAGGTGTCCGTCGTGATCTCCGTGCTGTAGTCCGAATAGCGGTAGCTGGCGGTCACTGTCAGGTCCTGCGCCAGGAAGATGTCCTGCAGCAGCGGGAGACGCAATTCGGCGAACAGGTCCACGACGTTGTAGCTGCCAGCCACCCCGATCTCCGGGCCACCCTGGCCGGCGAGATCGCCGGTCGAGAACGCCGTGTCGGTGTTGTAATCGAGGCTTTCCTCGCGGTACTCCGCGCCGAACGCTATGCCCATGCCTTGCCCAGCGGTCGGCAGCTTGACGCCGTAGTTACCCAGGTCGCTCGAGACTGACGCGGTTACCACCCTCTGCGTCGTGTCGCCGCGCGAGAAGCCCGGCGTCTGCAAGTAGGCAAGCGACTCGGGCGAAACGCCGTTCGGGTCCCAGATGTTCCACGGCACGCAGTTCGGGTCGGTACCGTCGACGAACGACGCACAGGCCGGGCCGTTTGCGGTTGCGACCACGTCGAGCGCACGGTTAATGCGGTTCAACGAGAAGTCGTTGTAGTAGGTCTCGGAGAACAGCACCGAACCGTACTGGGCGGACACGTCGTAGTCCCACTTGTCGTTCAGGAACGAACCCTTGAGGCCGATCACGCCGCGGAAGGAAGTCAGGCCGAGGTCGTCCTGGCGGCCGCCGCCTTCGACGTTACGCCGCTGGATCGTGACCTGGCGCGTGTCGGCGGTGTATCCCGCCGGAAACAGAGTGTTGAACCACTGCGCGCCGTTCTGCTGGAGCAGGGGGTTCGTCCGACTGACCTGGGCGACCGTGCCGAAGGCGCCCGACGGCGCGATCTGCGCGACCGTGCTGTTGTCCATGAACATGAACTCGGCATAGACCTGCGCCGAGTCCGTCACGTCGTAGTGCGCCATGAAATTGGCCTGGTAGCGCTCCTGCGGACGCTGGTAGTAGTTCAGCGGGCCGTAGTTGTAGAACTGGTTGGTGAACGGGATGATGTTGCCGTTGGCATCCATTGTCTGGGAGGTCGAGCCCGGTGCACCGATGTTGGCGACGCGGAAACGACCCGGGTAGCTCGTGCTCGAGCCGCCGCAGTAGAAACCGGTGGACGTGCTGCCGAGCGCGCAGCCGCTGTAGTCACGTTCGGATTGCAGCAGCGCGTCGGTCTCCGTATAGCCGAAGAACAGTGTCGCGTTGCCACGGCCGTCGGCGAAGTTCGAACCCATCGTGAGGCCCAGCAAGTACTCAGTGCCGTCCCACACTTCGCCGGGGGAGGCCGGGAAGCCCGAGTCAGCGACCAGCCGCTGAATTTCGTTGTTGCTGTTGTTGTGCCAGTAACCGCTGTAGTTCGCGTCGATCTGCACGCCTTCGAAGTTGTCCTTCATGATGAAGTTCACCACGCCGGCGACGGCGTCCGAGCCGTACACCGCGGACGCGCCGCCGGTGAGCACTTCGACGCGCTCGATCAGTGAGGCCGGGATCTGGTTCAGGTCAGCAGACACGTCCTGGGGGCTGCCAGCCGGGAGGCGGCGGCCGTTGACGAGCACCAGGGTGCGGTTTGAGCCGAGGTTTCGCAGGTTGACCGTCGCGGTACCCGTTGCGCCGTTCGAGATGTTGCCGCCCTGGTCGGCAAAGGCCTGGGGCAGGTTGTTGATGAGGTCTTCGACCTGCACTGTGCCCTCGAACTGAATGTCCTGGGCGCCGAGCACCGACACCGGGCTGGTGCCCTCGAGGTTCGCCTGCGGAATGCGCGAACCGGTGACGATCACCTGCTCGAGTTCTTCCTGTGCAACGGACGCAGAGCCGTACATCACGGCACTGCTGGCACTCGCCGCGAGCAACGCGACGCGCACTGCGCGCTTCAGATTGGGATTGGACATCAGTTGACTCCTGAGAGTTCTTGGACTCGTGAACAAAAAATTGCGGTGATCGACCCCTGCAACCCGGTGGTTGCTCGACCGCCACATGAACTATCGGATCATTTCCATGGTCTTGCAGTCCACGGCTGAGATCGCGAGTGCGCGGATCATACCAATGCCACAAGCCATTCGGAAAGACCATTGTGCGATCCGGGCAACGCGGCGCGCGCGGGTTTTCGCGGGTGACGTGGCAGTCCGAGGGAGATCCGGAGACTTTTGTGGTGGCCCAGCAACGAGCCTCCGTCAACAGGTGTTGCTACGCCGCAACGAAAGGTGTCAGCCTTCGACCCCGTAGTAATCGCGGACGCCGTTCATCAATCCCGCCACAAGTTCGCGTTCGGCGGTGGACAGCGCCGGGTTCCAGACGTCGAAAATCAGCACGGCGCGCAGTTCTCCGCTGTCGTTGCGGGCCTCATGCTCGATCGAATCGTCGAAAACGAAGGCTTCGCCGTACTTCCACTCGCGGGTCTGGTGGCCGACGCGGAACGTGCAGGCCCGCGGAACTATCAATGGCAGGTGCACAATGAGGCGGGTGTTGGTTTCGCCGGTGTGCGGCGGGATCACCGTCCGGGGTTCGAGGCACGAAAACATTGCCGTCGGTGAAAAATTCGGCAGGCGCGCCATGGGCACCATGGATTCGAGGGCGGCCGCGGTCTGCGGGCAACGCGCGCAATGGGCGTCGTTGCGCTGGCCGTTCTCCCAGAGGAAGAAAGTGCTCCAGCGCGGCGAGTAGTTGAGCTCGGCCCATTGGTTGACCGGCGCCCCGGCCGGGTACTGGATGTACGGCCGGAAATCTGGCCGGCTTGCGGCCAGCACCTGGATCAGTTCTTCGCGGATGGCGTCCGACCGCGCTTCGAGTTCGGGCAGCCATGGGAACAGGTCTCGGTCGTAGAACTGGATCGGCGCCAGGTCGGCGTAGTGCAGGGCGACCGGCTCCGGGTGGTACATCTTCTTCTTGCCGAGCAGCACGTCCACCGAGCGCTCGAACCGGTCGACGCCGCGCCCGTGCTTCTGCCTGAGATCGTGGAGCACGCTCTCGAGGTGCTGCTCCAGCGTCTGCCGGTTCTGCGCGACGCTGGCTTCGGCATGCTGCACCGCCGACTTGAACGCATCGTTCAGGCGGTCGCGCGGCGGCATGATCTTGAGTACGTTGCGGAAGACCTGTGCCGCGCTGCGTTGCTGGCCGAGCCGCTCGAGCAGCATGCCCTTGTGCAGCAGGGCCGGGAAGAAATACGGGTCGAGATCCAGGGCGCGGATGACGGCCGCCATCTCCTCGTCGGCGTTGCCGAGTTGCTTGTGGGCGAGGGCCATGTACAGCTCGAGCATCGGGTTGCGCACCGTCGAGGTCTTGAGCACCTCGATGGCGCGCGTGGGATCGCCCTTGGTGATGGCGGCCATGCCGAGCACGAGCGCGGCTTCGGCATGTCCGGGAGAGGCGTCGAGCACCCTGCGCCAGAGCGCCTCGGCATCGGCAGCCCGTCCCGCTTTCGCCATCTCGCGGGCGTCACGGATCATCGAATCGAGGGCCGGGTTGGCCTCTGTGCTCATCGCCGCGGTCTCCCGATCGTGGTTCAGCGCAGCCGTGCGACGCCATTTGCGGCCCGCATCCTAGCCAAATCAGTGCCCCGGCGTACAGGCGGTCTCGCTGGCTGGCCACCCCGCATCGAGCCGCAGCACCCGATCGCCGACGGCGATGCCCTGCGCCGCGACCGTCCCGGCCTTGAGTTCCACCACGAGCGACACGGGCACGCGCGATCCGATCGTCGCGAGCGAGCCGGGTCGGGCGTCCTGCTTGATCGTGACGACACAGCCGCGCTGGTCGACGAACAGCATGTCAAGCGGCAGCAGTGTGTTCTTCATCCACATCGCCACGTGCTGGGGCGGATCGTAAATGAAGATCATCGCCTGGTCGGGGCGCACGGCGCGGTCCTCGACGAACATGAAGCCCTGCTCGCGCGTCTGCGGCGAGTCGGCGCGCCAGGCTTCGAACAGGTGGCGGCGGAAACTGGCGCGGGTTTCGACCGCGATGCGTTCGCGCGGGAATGCGCTGAGGGGCACGGTGCCCGTTGGCGCAGCGCCCAGCGTGAGTGGCAAGACGGCGCAGAGCGCGCACAGCAGGCGGGCAGCGAGGCGGGCGGTCATGGATCAGTCCTGCGGGTAGTCGACGAGCGCGGACACGTCGAAACGCGTGACCAGCACCGAGCCCGCGTCGCTCGTGCCGAGCGCGCGCGCCGGTTGCGTGCAGTAGCCGCGCGCCGACAGCCGGTATCGACCAGCGCGACCGTCGATTGGTTCCTGGCGCACCTCGTCGAGCGCGCACTTGTCGTCGCCCTGCGTGGAAAAGAATGAGCCTGCGCCCTCGCGCACGAGCGTCACGTTGGCTGCCACGTTGCGCGCCGACGTGCCGGGCAGCAGGTTGGCGACGCCGATCACGATCAGCAGCGGAGCGTCGTCGACCGCGCCCTTGAAGACCAGCCGCACGCCATCGCCGCCCGGTCGCGGGCCACCGAGGCACTGCGCGACGGCGGGCGCCGACCAGTTGATCTCGGCATCGATGGCGCCCTGCAGGCGCGCGCGCAGGAAGCCTTCCGTTGCGGGTGCGCAGAAGATCTCTGCCGGTGATGCGGGAGCAGGGGCGCCGCCGGTGGTATCGGCGTGACCGCACCCTGCGGCGAGCAGGGCGCAGCAAGCCGCCGCAGCCGCGCGCGGCGAAAGTTCAGGCGACAGCGGGATCGTCCGCCGTGCGTGGCGCGCGGACGAGCAGCGACTTAGCCAGCTGGCCATGGAGATAACCGATGCCTCGCGAGAGGTGCAGCGTGACGGTGAGCAGCACTATCCCCAAGATCGATACC
>JBAVJR010000049.1:0-2349 GCA_049687855.1 Steroidobacteraceae bacterium
GGCTTGTCCTGACGCGCTCGTGTCTGCCTTTCCAAGCGCGGCAGGACATGCCGGGTCGAGTGCCTGCAACTCGCGTGTGTCTGCCTTTCCAAGCGCGGCAGGACATGCCGGGTCGAGCGCCTGCAACTCACGCATGTCTGACCTGTTGATCAGCGCGCGGCGCTTAGCCCATTGATGTACTTCACGACTTCGGCCGTGGTCGTCACGTCCGCGTAGCGGCGACCGACGTCGGCCAGGTTCGCCCGGTGCGGGCCCTCCTCCGCATCGCCACAGCATTCGTCCGGCACGAGCACCCGGAAACCGTACGAGAACGCATCGACGATCGTGGCGCGCACACAGCCGCTCGTAGTGCATCCGGTGACGATCACCGTGTCGACCCGCTGCTTGACCAGGAACGTGATCAGCGGCGTCTGGAAGAACATCGACGGCGCGTTCTTGCAGTAGGTGAAGTTGCGCGCGTCGTGGATCTTCGGATCCATCTCCGTGCACGGATCGCCATAGAAGAAGTCGTCCCGGACCGGCTTCACCTTCCAGAACGGCATGTCGGCCAGGCTGCCATACGCCGTGTAGCAGGCCGCCACCGGCACGTCCCGCTCGCGCGCGAGCCTGAGCAGGTCAGCCGTGCGATCACGCGCGACGTGAATCAGCGGCAAGCCGCCGAGCGGCCAGCGCGGATCGGTGAACGCCAGCTGGAAGTCGACCACGAGCACGGCCGGGCGGAGCCCGGCACTGAAGCTCGGCGAGCTGTAGCCGACCGTGGTGTAGGTGTCGGCTGCGTTGCCCGCCATTTCAGGCGGCCTTCGTCTTCTTCTTGGCGACCCCGGCCGACTTGAGCACGCGCTCGGAAAACCGTGGCTGCTGCGGGGCCTCGTGACCCGTCTCGGCCTTGCAGCGCGCCTTGAGCGACTCGATCGACGTGAAGCCGCGGTCGAACAGCGGCGCCGGCCCGCGCTCCGCCTTGAGCTTCGCGCGCAGCTTTGCCGTCGCCGCCACGTCCGCGGTCAGGTCGGCATTGACCACGACACCGTAGTTGCGTGCTCCTTGCGGCGTCACGAGACCCGCCTGGACGTCGAACACCACCTTCTCGATCTCGCGTTCGAACGGATCCCCGCAGCCGCCGCCGCCCCACGTATCGGAGAGCAGCAGGTCGCCTTCATTGACCTTGACCCGGTCGATCTTGGACGGCAGCAGCTCCTCGGTGCCATCGGCACGCACCAGGGTCTTCTTGCTCCGCGCGCCAGGCAGGCCGCCATTGACGCCCCAAGGATAAGTGAGCCAGCGATCGTCGTGAATCGAGATCTCGCCCGGCTCGAGGAACCGGTAACCGATGCGCAGGCCGTTGCCGCCCCGGTTCTTGCCCGCGCCGCCGGTGTCAGGAATTGTCTCGTAGATTTCGATGCGCAGCGGGAAGTAGCTCTCGAGGAACTCGTTCGGTACGTTGGTGAACGACGGCCACAGCGAGTGCCCGTCCGGCCCGTCGCCGAACGGCTTGCCCGGGATGCCGCCGAACGTGATCTGGTACAACTGGTACCACTCGCCGGTCTTCTTGTATCCCGAGTACATGAAGTGCGGGCTGTCCGAAAAACCCGCCGCGCACATGAACGCCGGGTTGCCCTGCCCGAGCAGTCCGCCGAGGATGTCGAAGATGCGGCCGAGCGCGTGCGTGCGGCACGAGAGCGCGGCGGGCTTCAGCGGCTTGAGCAACGTGCCCGGCGGAATGCGGACCTCCATCAGGTCGTAGAAGCCGTCGTTGAACAGGATCTGCGGGTCGAACACCATGATCATGTAGACGCCCGCGAACATCTTGAACATCTCCTCGTTCAACAGGAAGTTGATCGACGAGATCGACTGCGGGTCGGTGCCCGCGAAGTCGAAGATGCACTTGTCCCCTTCGCGCCACATCGTGCACGCGATCTTGTAGGGCCCCATGTTGAGGCCGTCGTCGCAGATGTAGTCCTCGAAGTACTGCTTCTTCTCCGGGACCGTCTGGCGGATGAGCTGGCGCATTGCGCGCTTGTTACGCTCGAGCATCGCGTCCATCGCCGAATAAAACACGTCGTCGCCGAAGCGAGTCGAGATCTCGACGCAGCGGATGGCGGCCGTGCGCAGCGCCGCCACGATCGCATTGAAGTCCGAGAAGTTCCACGTCGGCAGGCGGCAGTTGTGCAGGATGACCTTGAGCAGATCGTCCTGCAGCTGCCCGCCCTTGATGATCTTGATGGGAGGAACGGACACGCCCTCTTCGTAGATCGTGCGCGCATCGGTGGGCAGCGAGCCCGGCACCTTGCCGCCGACGTCGGTCATGTGACCGAACATCGCCGACCAGGCGATGATGCGGCCGTCCTTGAA
>JBAVJR010000050.1:0-3972 GCA_049687855.1 Steroidobacteraceae bacterium
ATCCGGAGCCTTTCCCAGAGCGCGTGTCTGCCTTTCCAAGCTCGGGGAAAGGCTCCGGATCGACTGCCTATAGCAGCGAAAGGTCCGACCTTCCAAGCGCGACTTCGATCCAGGTGGTCAGCGCCCGCGCGCAGGGTTCGCCGTCTTCATCGAAGATAGCCGTGCCACACCGGTACTTGCGGCCTTCGCTCGCAATCGACCAACCCAGCACCATGCAGGCCTCGCCGACGTGCACGCGACGATCCACGTGCGCCTGCATCTCGCCGAGCAGCATCATCCGGGGCGTGTCGCCGATCGCGGCGAAGTAACCGGGGCAATCGAGCGCGGCCCAGTGAAACTCGACGGCCACCTTGCCGTCGCCCGCGTCGAGGTCGTCCGCCGGAATCCAGGGCGCGGCGACCATGCCGGAGTCGAGCAGCCCCGGAAAGATCCGCATGCCATCGCCACGGCGACGGTGCGGGCCGCAGACGAAGCAATCAGGGAACGAGTGCTCGTGAAACCCCACGTAGTGCTGTGATGCCCAGACCGCCTGCACGTACGGCGGCGCGCGCGGAACCTCGAGCTGGAGCGGTCCGGCCGGCGTCCCGGACGCCACCACCTGCTCGCCGTGCCGCAGCCGCCACAGGTCGTCGGTTGCCGTGTGTTCCAGCGCCAGGGGGGTGTCGAGCGGCGGCGGCGCCAGCAGCCGGATACGCAGTTCGGCTCCCGCGGCAACGGCGAACGCGCCGCAGACATATCCGCCATTGCCGGAATCGGGCGGTCCCTTGAACCGGCTGGCGATCGTCAGCGAGGCGGCGCCAGGCATCAGCGATCGGATCCTGCAGCCGCCGCGGTAATCCCGTCCGGCGCCGAGCACCGCCAGCAGGCGTCGAACTGTCCTTCCACACGCTCGCCGCAACTGCGGCAGATCCAGTCCGGTGACGGAACGACCGCGGCACGCGCGGTATCGATCAAGCCCCGTGCGCTCAGCGCGTCGCCGTTGCGCAGGACCCAGAGCTCAGGCCAGCATTCCACGAACGGGATTTCACCAACCGCGCCACCCAGGCGCTCGTTCCCGACGTAGCACGCGATGCCGGCCTGTTCGAGCACGTTGCGCAGGTGCGCAATCTCGATGACGGACTCGGCCGTGTGAACCTTGCGCAAGCTTCGCTCCCTGCGGCGGCGTACGTTTTGCGGGAACCGGCCGTTTCGCTGGTCGGCCCGGCCCGCTAGCATGGCGGGATGACACACCCTTCCCCCGCTACCTTACTGTCCCGGCGCTTTCCGTCAAAGCGCGCCTTCATAACCGGTGCTGCGAGCGGACTCGGCCTGGCAATGGCCCGGCTGCTGGCCCGGGAGGGCTGGACGCTGGGCGTACTCGACCTGGATCGCGAGGCCCTCGCGCGTGCCGTCGAACAGCTGCGGACCGCGGGAGCCGCGAGCGTCACCGCTTACCCCGGCGACGTCGCCGAGCACGAGTTCGTCGCCGCCGCCGTCACCGGCTTCAGCCAGGCAAACCAAGGCCTGGACCTGATGGTGAACAACGCAGGCGTGGCCGTAGCCGGCGCGGTCGAGGTCACCCCGGTCGACGACTGGAACTGGATCGTCGGCATCAACCTGCTCGGGGTCGTCTGGGGGTGCCGCGCGGCCTTGCCGGTGATGAAGCGCCAGGGCGGCGGCCTGATCTTCAATATCGCGAGTTCCGCGGGTTTCGCAGCGGCGCCGCAGATGTCCGCTTACAACGCCACCAAGGCCGGCGTCATTGCGCTGAGCGAGACGCTGGCGAGCGAACTGGCCGGGACGGGGCTGCAGGTATCCTGCGCGATGCCGGGCTTCTTCCGCACCCACCTGCTCGACCACATGCGGGCGCCGCCGGAAGAGAACCGGCTCGCGCACCGGATCATGGACAACTCGGGTCACGACCCCGACCAAGCCGCGTTCGCGTTGC
Source organism: Steroidobacteraceae bacterium (assembly GCA_049687855.1). Lineage (GTDB taxonomy): Bacteria > Pseudomonadota > Gammaproteobacteria > Steroidobacterales > Steroidobacteraceae > RPQJ01. The sequence goes on from JBAVJR010000050.1 coordinate 1,928, forward strand.
TCGGAGCCGCGGCCGCAGGCGAGTTGTACGTCGTCTGGCCGCCGGAATACCGCTGGGCCTGGCGGCTCAAGCGCTGGTTCCCACGCTGGTTCCTCAAGCGAGTGCAGTCTTTCCGGGACGCTCAGGCAAGAAAGGCGGGTCGACCGCCAGGATGAAGCGGGTGTAGATCTCGGGCAGCCGGTCGAGGACGTATTCCTTGCCGAGCATGTCCGCGCCGGCGATGGCGGAGCGCAGGACAGAAAGCGACAGCGCCTCGACGGCCTCGCGGGCCACGGGGACGTAGCTCAGGTGCCAGGGCTCGATGCCTGCACCGCCGCGGTCCGAGCCATAGGGCCGGAAGAAGCCGAAGCGACCCTGGTTGCGGTCGAGCCAGCCCGCGAGCCGGCCGAACACGCCGTCGGACGCGTATTCCGCCTGCACCAGTTCCACCTGGTAACCCGCGGGCATCGCGGCGGCATCGATCACGTCGATCTCCGAACCCCAGTGATGCCGGCTGCCGCCCGGGATGGCGGACCAGGCCAGGATCGCATCGACCCGCTGCGGCTCGGCGAGCGTGGCAGGGTCGACGAGCGCGCCGCTGCGATCGTAAAGCGGCCGCTCGCCCCGCCATTTGCGGTTCCACAGCACCAGCTGCCGGTCGAAGTCCCGGAAACTCGAGATCGCCTGCAGGTCGATGCCTTCGGCGCCCGCGGCGTCGCGCATGCCGAGGAAAGCGGCCACGGCCTCGTAGTGCAGCGTGCAGCGCGGGGCGTCCAGTTCGATGACGTGGGTGCGCGCGCGACCCGTCAGTTCCAGCGCGTTCATGCGGTCGGTGTTCCCGGGATCGAGGTCGGATATGATGCCGCGCAGGCGGTCGAACCGCACACAAAATAATGAGATCGAATGGGCGGGGAAGCAGCCCGGAGAGCTCAACGTCGATGGTCGGACCAGGTCTCAAGCTGCGTTACGTCTTTGCCGTACTGACGGCGGGCGCGCTGCTGACCGCGGGCGTCGCCGCGGTCACCCATTACGACGAAACCGCGGAGCGTGAGGAACTCCGCACTGTCGATGTGCAGCTGGACGCGATCTCGGCGCTGGACCCCCGCATCGCCGCTGCACACGAGCGGCTGCAGGGAATCGTCGAGGAGTCGTACGACGAACGAACGGTCAACATTGCAATTGCCGGCGCCCTGCTGACGCTCATGGCGGGCCTCGTCGTCCTGCTGCTCATGATGCGGATCGACCGCGCGCTCGTTGCGCTGATGGACAACGCGCAGTCGATCGGACGCGGCCGCTACGCCAAGCCCGTCGCGGTCAGCGGCGTTGCCGAGGTAGCCGCGCTCGAAAGCTCGCTCGAGCAGATGCGCCAGGCACTCACCACCACGACGATCTCGCGCGACTTTCTCGACGACGTGCTGAACGGCATCAAGGACGCGGTGCTCGTCATGACGACCGACGGACGCATGCGAACCGCGAACGCCGCGGCGGCCGACCTGTTCAGCGTGCCCGGGCAGGAGCTGATCGGTGTTGCGTTCAAGGACCTGATCGCGCCGGACCACGTGGCGGCCTTCAACCTCGAGCGGCTGCAGCAAGCACCCGGCGAAACGGTAATACGCACCCAGCGCGGCCAGACCATTCCGGTGTCGGTGCACATCTCGTCCCTCGGGCGCGAACCTGCGGGCGCCAACCGCGGCACGATCCTGGTGCTGCGCGACATCACCGAACGGAAGCGGGCCGAGCGGCGGATCCGCTACCTCGCGCGTTACGACACGCTCACGAAGATGCCGAACCGCATGCAGTTCCAGCACCAGCTGCACCAGGCGATCACGCGCAACACGCGGCAGCGACGCGGCCTCGTGCTGCTGTACATCGACATCGACAACTTCAAGGAGATCAACGACACCTTCGGCCACGATACGGGTGACCGCGTGCTCGAGACCATCAGCGAGCGACTGACCCGGGCGCTGCCGCGAGAGTCGGTCGCCGGTCGCCTGGCCGGCGACGAATTCGCAGTGTTCGCCGAGGGCGTCCAGGATGAACTGGCGGGCCACGAACAGGGCCACGAT
>JBAVJR010000051.1:0-8282 GCA_049687855.1 Steroidobacteraceae bacterium
CTGCAGCGCCACATACTCGGCATCGGTCAGGTACTCGAGCACCAGCTTGGTGAACGCTCGTGTCTCGATGAAGCTGAACATCTTTGGAATATACGGCAATGCCGTATACAGTCAAGCTCGCGGAGCAGGAAAATAGATCGGCGCGAATGACCGGAAGTGGCCGGTTTTACGCATTTGCGAATATCTGCCTTTTACCTGAACGCGCAGGAGGGACCAACACGCATCGGTGGCAGAACCAGACAAGAAAGGGCGTCGATGGCGCCCTTTTCGATTCCCGTCGGTCGGGAGTTTGCGGGTGGAGCCGCCTTCCGACTGCCCCCTGCCTGCCCTTCCTGGCCTTCCGCCCTTCCTCAGCTCTTCGCCCGCGACAGGTATTCCGACGTGCGCGTGTCGACGCGGACGACTTCGCCTTCGTTCAGGAACAGCGGCACGCGCACCACGGCGCCTGTCTCGAGCTTCGCCGGCTTCTGGCCACCCGTCGCGGTGTCGCCGCGCACGCCCGGGTCCGTCTCGACGATCTTGAGTTCGACGTGGGCGGGGGCAACCACCGACAGCGGCACGCCGTTCCAGAGCATGACCGTGCACATCGTGCCGTCCTTGAGCCACATCGCGGCGTCGCCCATGGCTTCCTTGCCCGCAGTGTGCTGCTCGAAGTTGTCGGGGACCATGAAGTGCCAGAAACTGCCGTCGCTGTAGAGGTACTGCATCTCCGATTCCTGGATGTCCGCGCTCTCGACGGTGTCGCCGGAGCGGAAACTGCGCTCGAGCGTGCGGCCCGACTTCAGGTTGCGGATGCGCACGCGGTTGAACGCCTGGCCCTTCCCGGGCTTCACGAATTCGTTCTCCACGATCACGTACGGGTCGCCGTCGATCATGATCTTGAGACCGGACTTGAATTCGTTCGTGCTGTAGGTGGACATGGATGTACTGCGCTTGGGCTGGAGCGGTAGGACCGGGAGCGGCAGGCACCGACGGTAACGGGCTGCCTGCGGCAAGCCGCGCATGATACCTGCAACCCTGCTCTTCCGTCATCCGGGTGCGAGGCGCTGCCTCGAAGGCAATGCTGCCACCTGCGTCACGTTAGGCGCGCAAACCCCGATGCTATGATCCCCGCGGATTTGACAGTACACGTGCGCGGGGGCCCGGTCGGCCCGGTCCGTGCCTAACAGGGTACGAAATTGGGCGAAATCAGCGCCATTCCAGTAGTCGTCCTGTCGCGGCAGCAGGACCCCGTCGAGATCATCAACAGCACCCTGCGCAACGCCGGCCAGGCGGTTCACTGCACCTGGGTGCGGGAACTCAGCGACCTCGCCGATGCGCTCGGCACACCCGATGCGCCGCAGCTGCTGTTCTTCTGCGTCTCCGATTCGGACGAACTCGCAAGCGCAATGGCGCAACGCACCCGTCTCGCTCCGCGTGTGCCGGCCCTCGTGGTGCGCGATTCGCTCACCGAAGCCGACCTCGTTCGTGGCCTCGAGCTCGGTGCCGCTGACGTCGTGACGCTGACTGCCAGCGGCCGGCTGCAGGCCGTCGCCACGCGCGAACTCGACGCCGCGCGCCTGGACAATGCGCTAAACGGCACGCTCGCGTCCGCCCGCCAGTACCGCGACCAGATGCGCGCGTTCATGACGGGCTCGACCGATGCGATCGCGCACGCGCAGGAAGGCATCGTCGTGGACGTCAATCCCGCCTGGAGCGAACTCTTCGGACACGCGGATCCGGGCGACCTGCTCGGGCAGCCGCTCATGGACATGTTCGACGCCCGCAGCCATGCGGCCCTCAAGGGCGCGCTCGTCGCCGCGACGCAGGGTCGCTGGGCCGGTCATGCATTGAGCGTGATGGCGCTGCAGCCCGCAGGCGGCTCGCAACCGCTCGAACTGAGCTTCGAACGCTTTGAGTTCGAAGGCGAACCAGCCGTGCGCCTGCGTGTCGCCACGCAGAAGCGCGACCTCGAGTCGCTGGCCAACCAGCTCGAGCAGGCGATGCGCCTCGACTCGCGCACCGGACTCCTGCGTCGCGCCGCGTTCATCGAATCGGCTCAGGCGCGCGCGGCGCAGCCGCTCAAGGCCGGACTGCGCGCGGTTGCTTACCTGGCACCGGACAGCTTCGACAACGTCGAGCTCGAACTCGGACCCATCGTGGCCGAGGAAGTGCTGGACGCGCTGTCGCGCCGCGTGCAGGAACAACTGCAGCCCGGCGACCTCGCGAGCCGCGTCGCGCCGCATGGCATCGCGCTGCTCATCGAGCGCGGCAACCCGCGCGACCAGGAAGCCTGGCTGGCTAAGCTGCGCGAGCGCATCGCGGCAGAACCGTTGCGCAACGGCCACGCGGCCGTCGAGCTCACCTGCAGCATTGGTTCGGCGCCACTGCATGGCCATGGCGGCCCGCTGCACAAGGCGCTCGAGACCGCGATCGCTGCACAGCGCCTGGCCGCGGGCGCCGGCGGCGATCGCTGTCTGCACCGGGAGCCGGCGGGCGCCAGGCCTGCGATCGACGAGGCCGATCGCGCGTGGGCGAACCAGATCAAGGCCGCGCTGATGGCGAACCGGTTCCGGCTCGTGCAGCAGCCGATTGCGAACCTCGTCGGTGAAGACCGGCCGATGTTCGACCTGCTGGTGCGCATGCTCGACGAATCCGGGCAGGAAGTCCTGCCGACGGAGTTCCTCGCGGCGGCTGAACGCACCGACCTGATGAAGAACATCGACCGCTGGATCGTCGGCGCCGCCATGTCTTTCTGCGCTGCGAAGCAGCCCCACCGGGTCTTCGTGCGTCTCTCCCGCGATTCGATGCATGACCAGACGCTCGGCACCTGGCTGCAGCAGCAACTGAAGGCGTCCGGCGTCGCGCCCAGCCGCATGGTCTTCGAGATCACCGAAGAGATGGCGCACGACAAGCCGCGCGAGGCGCGCTCGCTGCAGGGCCTGCTCTCGGCGCTCGGCATCGAATTCGCCGTCGAGCACTTCGGCGCCTCCGGCGATGCCGCCGCGCTGCTGCGGCGCCTGCCCGTGAATTACGTCAAGATCGACGGCGCCTTGATGCAAGGCCTCGCCAACGACCGCCGTCTGCAGGAGCGCGTGAAGGCGCTGGTCGACGTGGCGCGCGAATACGGCGTGACGACGATCGCCGAACGCGTCGAGGACGCGAACACGATGGCCGTGCTGTGGCAGCTCGGCATCGAGTTCATCCAGGGCTATTTCGTTAACAGCCCGGAACAGGTCGTAATGTGAGGAAGGGGCCCGGGGTCCGGGACTAGCCGGGACTCCCCGACCAGGTCATCGGCCGTTCCCCGCGCGTCCGCGTTCCTCGCAATCCCGCCGGCGACGACACGCATGTTTGGCCGCAAGCCGATAGACTACAGGCGATGACATCCGAGGTAATGATCCTTGCAGCGGCGTTCTTCTGCCTCGCGGCTCTGTACAGCAGCGTGGGACACGCGGGCGCGTCGGGTTACCTCGCGACCATGGCGTTGCTGGGGGTCGCGCCCGCCACCATGCGACCCACCGCGCTCGCACTCAATCTGGTCGTTGCGACATTGACGACCTACCGGTTCTGGCGTGCCGGCTGGACCCGTTGGGACCAGCTGCTGCCGTTCGCGATCGCATCGGTGCCGCTCGCTTACTTCGGCGGACGGATGCAGGTATCCGTGACGGGCTACCGTACGCTGGTAGGTACCGTCCTGCTGTGCTCGGCAGCCGTCCTGGTCTGGCGCGCGCGCGGCGGTGCATCGACGCCCGCGGAGCGACCCCTGCAGATACCTCTGGTTGCCGCGGTTGGCAGCGGCGCGACGATCGGACTGCTGTCGGGGCTCACAGGCACCGGGGGCGGCATCTTCTTGAGCCCGCTGCTGCTGTTCGCGGGCTGGGCGGGGCCACGCGGTGCAGCGGGGCTCGCCGCGCCTTTTATTTGCCTGAATTCACTGGCAGGCCTGATCGGCGTGCAGTGGGGCGCCAACTCGCTGCCTGCCGCCATGCCATTGCTCGTCGCCACCGTGCTTGCTGGAGGCTGGCTTGGCACGGCACTGGGATTGCAGCGACTGCCGACACGTGGCCTGTTGTGGGCGCTGGCAGCCGTATTGCTGGTTGCTGGAGGCAAACTGCTGCTGCCGGCGCACTAGATCGCCTGCGGTGCTCCGTCATCCCGCTGACCCCTACTCGACTTCGAGGCCCTCCGCTTTGCGCCAGCCCCGCGGCAACACCGCGCCGCGCTGCCCGCGTTCGCCGCGGTACGTCGCGAGATCCCTGTAGGACAAGCCCATCGTGCGGTCGCCGCACAGCACCTTCAGCGTCTGGCCCGGCGCGACGGCTGCGATTGCGAGCAATGTCTCGGGCTCGACCAGTGACTTCCTGGTCGAGATGCCGAAGATCTTGTTGCCCTTGCCGCGCGGCAGTTCGGGCAGGTCGGCCACCGGGAACGCCAGCAGGCGCCCTTCCGAATTGACCGCAGCGAGCAACGGCTCAGCGCCCGGCGGCACGACTGCTGGCGCGATCGCCGCGTAGCCGTCCGGCACGTTGAGCACGGCTTTGCCCGCGCGATTGCGGCTGTGCAGGTCTTCGAGCCTGACGACGAAGCCATAGCCCGCGCTGCTCGCGAGCACCCAGCGATCCTCGGGCTCACCGATGAGCACGCCGGGGAACGTCGCGCCGTCGGGCGGATCGAGACGACCCGACAGCGGCTCACCCTGTCCGCGCGCTGACGGCAATGTGTGCGCCAGCAGGCTGTACGCACGACCCGTGCTGTCGAGGAAGACGGCCTGTTGCGTGCTGCGGCCCCTGGCGCACGCGCGGTACTCGTCGCCCGTCTTGTACGAGAGCGTACGCGGGTCGATCTCGTGTCCCTTGGCCGCGCGCACCCAGCCGCTCTTCGACAGCACCACCGTGGTCGGCTCGCTCGCGACGAGGTCGGTCTCGTCGATCGCCTGCGCGGCGGCACGTGCCACCAGCTTGCTGCGGCGGTCATCGCCGTATTTCACGGCGTCCGCCTGGATCTCGTCGCGCACCAGCTTCTTGAGCCTGGCCTTGCTGCCGAGCAGCTTTTCCAGGCCGTCGCGCTCCTTGGCGAGCTCGCCCTGCTCGCCGCGGATCTTCATCTCCTCGAGCCGTGCGAGATGGCGCAACTTCGTGTCGAGGATGGCTTCGGCCTGTGCCTCGGAGAGCTGGAACCGCGCGATCAACGCCGCCTTCGGGTCGTCCTCGGTGCGGACGATGCGGATGACCTCGTCGAGGTTCAGGTACGCGATCAGCAGGCCGTCGAGGATGTGCAGCCGCGCGTTGACCTTCTCGAGCCGGTACTGCAACCGGCGCGTCACGGTGTCGACGCGGAACGACAACCATTCTTCGAGCAGCGCGCGCAGCCCCATCACGCGCGGCCGGCCGTCGCGCGCGATGACGTTCAGGTTGACGCGGTAGGTGCGCTCCAGATCCGTTGTCGCAAACAGATGCGCCATGACCTGTTCGGTGTCGACACGGTTGGAACGCGGCGTGATGACGAGGCGCGTCGGGTGCTCGTGATCCGACTCGTCGCGCAGGTCCTCGATCATCGGCAGTTTCTTCGCCCGCATCTGCACCGCGATCTGCTCGAGCACCTTCGCGCCGGAGACCTGGTGCGGCAGCTCCGTCACGATGATTTCGCCGTCTTCCAGCTCGAACCGGGCGCGCGCACGGAACGTGCCGTTGCCGGTCTCGTAGATCTTCTGCAGTTCTTCGCGCGGGGTGATGATCTCCGCACCCGTCGGGAAATCCGGACCGAGCACGTGCTCGCAGAGCTGCGCGGTCGTCACCTTCGGCTCGTCGAGCAGGCGGATGCAGGCGGCCGCGACTTCGCGCAGGTTGTGCGGCGGAATGTCGGTGGACATGCCCACCGCGATGCCCATCGCTCCGTTCAACAGCAGGTTGGGCAACCGCGCGGGCAGCAGGCACGGCTCGTCGAGCGAACCGTCGAAGTTGGGCTGCCAGTCCACCGTGCCCTGGCCCAGCTCCGACAGCAGGACTTCGGCGTAACGCGAGAGCTTCGACTCGGTGTACCGCATCGCGGCGAACGACTTCGGATCGTCCGGCGAACCGAAGTTGCCCTGCCCGTCCACGATCGGGTAACGGTACGAGAACGGCTGTGCCATCAGCACCATGGCCTCGTAGCAGGCCGAGTCGCCGTGCGGGTGGAACTTGCCGATCACGTCGCCGACCGTGCGGGCCGACTTCTTCGGCTTGGCGGTGGCGGCGAGCCCGAGCTCGCTCATCGCGTAGATGATGCGGCGCTGCACGGGCTTCAGGCCGTCGCCGACGTGTGGCAGCGCGCGATCGAGGATCACGTACATCGAATACTCGAGGTACGCGCGCTCCGTGAACGTGCGCAGCGGCTGGCGCTCGACGCCCTCGAAATCGAGGGTCGCGGTCGTATCGGTGTCCTTGCTCTTGCTCATCGCTGCTCTGCCGCCACCTCGTCGAGCGCCTCGATGGGCGCCACGACGCTGGCCAGGTTGCCTTTCGTCTCCAGCCAGTCACGACGGTCCGCCGCGCGCTTCTTGGCGAGCAGCATGTCCATGAGCTGGTCGGCGTTGTCCGCGGCGTCGACCGTGAGCTGGACCAGCCGGCGCGTCTCGCGCGCCATCGTGGTCTCGCGCAGCTGCAGCGGGTTCATTTCGCCGAGGCCCTTGAAGCGCGTGACCGACGGCTTCGCGCGTGCGTTTTCGGTGCGGATGCGCTCGAGGATGCCGTTGCGTTCCGCGTCGTCGAGCGCGTACTCGACGTTCTTGCCGTAGTCGATGCGATAGAGCGGCGGCATCGCCACGTAGACGTGCCCCGCGAGCACCAGCGGCCGGAAGTGCCGCAGGAACAGCGCGCAGAGCAGCGTGGCGATGTGCAAGCCGTCGGAGTCGGCGTCCGCGAGGATGCAGACCTTGCCATAGCGCAGGTCGACGATGTTGTCCGAGCCGGGCTCGACACCGATCGCAACGGTGATGTCGTGCACTTCCTGCGACGACAGCACGTCGGCTGCCTCGACTTCCCAGGTGTTCAGGATCTTGCCGCGCAGCGGCATCACCGCCTGGAACTCGCGATCGCGCGCCTGCTTGGCGGAGCCGCCTGCCGAGTCGCCCTCGACGAGGAACAGCTCGGCGCGCTGCGGGTCCTGGCTGCTGCAGTCAGCGAGTTTCCCGGGCAGTGCCGGCCCGGCCACGACGCGCTTGCGCGCGATCTTCTGGCTCGCCTTCAGCCGCGTCTGCGCATTGACGATCGCGAGCTGGGCAATCTTCTCGCCAGCCTCCGGGTGCTGGCTCAGCCACAACCCGAAGTGGTCCTTGACGATGCCCGAGACGAACGCGGCCGGCTCGCGGGACGACAGGCGCTCCTTGGTCTGCCCGGCGAACTGCGGGTCGCGCATCTTCATCGAGAGCACGTAGCTGGTGTCGTCCCAGACGTCCTCGGGCGAGAGCTTCAGGCCGCGTGGCAGCAGATTGCGGAATTCGCAGAACTCACGCACCGCTTCGGTCAGGCCAAGGCGGAAGCCGTTGACGTGCGTGCCGCCCTGCGCGGTCGGGATCAGGTTGACGTAGCTCTCCTCGAACCGCGTGCCGCCGTCCGTGCGCCAGACCACTGCCCAGTCGACCCCTTCCTGCTCGCCCTCGACCTTGCCGACGAACGGTTCGTCCGGCAGCCATTCGGTGGACTCCAGTGACTCGCGCAGGTACTGCGACAGCCCTTCGCTGTAGATCCACTCTTCCTTCTCGCCGGTCTTCTCGACGTTGAAGCGAACGCGCAGGCCCGGGCACAGCACGGCCTTGGCCTTGAGCACGTGCTTCAACTTCGGCAGCGCAAAATCGGGGCTGTCGAAATAGGAGGTGTCCGGCCAGAAGCGGACCGTGGTGCCAGTGTTGCCCTTGCCGACCTCGCCGACGACTTCGAGCCTGGAGTGCACCTTCCCGTTCTTGAACGAGATGTTGTATTCCTTGCCGCCGCGGCGAACCCAGCACTCGAGGTGTTTCGAGAGCGCGTTGACCACAGAGACGCCCACGCCGTGCAGGCCGCCCGAGAACTTGTAGCCGGAATCGGCCGAGAACTTGCCGCCCGCGTGCAGCCGCGTGAGGATCAGCTCGACGCCGCTCACCTTCTCTTTGGGGTGGATGTCCACCGGCATGCCGCGGCCATCGTCGACCACTTCGAGCGACCCGTCCTTGTAGACGGTGACCTCGATCTTGCTGCAATGCCCCGCCAGGGCCTCGTCGACGCTGTTGTCGACGACTTCGTGGGCGAGGTGGTTGGGCCGACTGGTGTCGGTGTACATGCCCGGAC
>JBAVJR010000052.1:0-1557 GCA_049687855.1 Steroidobacteraceae bacterium
TAGCGGCGCGGAGTCGGGGAGCGCTGCGTGCTCGAAAGCGGGCGGCGCCGTCTGCGCCGCCGGGGGCAGCCCCAGAAATATGAGCAGGAGCAACAAAGGAACGCGCATGGGGGCCCATTTTGCCATCGCGCGCCGGGCGAAGAGGTGGAGCTTGGGAAGCGCCTAGCAGCCTGTCGGACTTAGCCCGACGATGACGTGCACAAAGCGGTAGCACGGCGAGCCGGGGCGACGAGTATGCACATGTCGTGGCTTTGAGCGGATTTTCGCCGATTCCAGTCCCATTTCACCGGCTACCGACGCAATTTGGGCGCAATACGGCCATGCGCTTCAAATTCCACGCGAGGCACACCAGCGTCCACTCGCCGCTGACCTTCTTCAAGCCGCGCAACGAGAACTGGCGAAAGCCCATCACCGATTTGATGATGCCGAACACCGGCTCGACCGTCTGCTTGCGTAAGGCGTAGAGCGCTCGTCCCGCCTTGGTCTTCAGCCGATGGGCCATGGCCTGCATCGGCGTGGCATCGTCGGGCAAGGCGGCCGGCTCGCTGTGGCGCTCGCGCCAGCCCAGATGGTGCTCGTCGCGCGCCACTGCGATCAACGGATCAATGTCGGCCGCCTGGCACGCTTCGATGTTCTTCTGGCTGCAAAAACCGCTATCGGCGATCAGGCACTGTGGGGCGCCCAGCACCTCGGCCTGCCCCTGGAGCGTTGCCAACATCGGCTCGATCTGCTCTTTGTCGTTGGGGGCCTGGGTCACCCCGGTGGCCACGACCAGCATCGTGGCCGCATCGACCCCCGCCTGGGCGTTGTACGCTTGTTCGAACCCGCCGCCGGCCACCGGCATGATGCGCGAGTCTTCGTCGGTGAGATTGACCTGATCACTGGCCCGTGGCCCGGGCTGCGGCGCCTGGGGCGGCTTGCCGGCCGGCTTCTTGCCGGTCTCGCCTTCCTTGGCGCCACGGCGGGCCATTTTCGCGTCGTACTCGGCCTTCTCCCGCTGATAGCGCTCTTCGGCCCGGGCCGCAATCTTGGCCTTGGCCAGCACCATCGCTGCCAGCCGGTCCTCGCGCCGCTTGATTTCCTCGGGTAGGCGCACGCCGTCCGGGATGTCGGCTTGATCGGCCTGCTCGGCCAGGGCCAGCAGTTCCTGTACCTCGGCCTTGAGCTGGACTTCGAGCTTCTCGATGTGGCCATGCGAAAGCGCGCTGTGGCGTGAGGCGTTAGCATGGATCTTGGTGCCGTCCAGGCAGACGTTACCCAGCTTGAGCAGCTTCATCTCCTTGGCCAGTTCCAGCACCTGCACGAACAGATCGTTCAGCTCGTCCAGGAAACGGCGGCGGAAGGTGGCCAGGGTGTCGTGATCGGGGTGAGTGTCCGCCGCGATGTAGCGAAAGGCCACCGAATCATAGGTCGCCTGCTCCAGCTTGCGGCTGGAAAACACACCGGTGGCGTAGCCATAGACCAGGATCGCCAACAGCGTTGCCGGATGGTGTGCCTTGGAGCCCCGTCCCGCGTACTGCCGGGTCAGATTGGACAGATCGAGCTGGTCGATCACCT
>JBAVJR010000053.1:0-1917 GCA_049687855.1 Steroidobacteraceae bacterium
GGATTCCCTGCAGTCTCCAGCGCTGCCGCCGCACTCATGTAACGCTCCGGATCCGGACGCGCGGGCATCGCGCCGGGCTCGAGCAGGACGAGTCCCCAGTGCCCGCCACGGTCCCACGTCGATTCGAACAACGACGCGCGCAGCCCCAGGCGCGCTTCGGTGCCGGAACGCAGCAGCACCCTCCCTGACGCCTTGTCGTAACCGATGACGACGGCATAGTGCCAATTGGGCCACGGACCCGCGCCGAGTTGCTGCAGCACGAGAGCCGGCCGTCCTGCCGCCACTTCGGTCAGCAAGTCGGACAATGACGGGCCGATTGCATAGGCTAGCAGTCCGCGGGCGCGCGCCGCAGCGGCAAGCTCCGGCTGCAGCGAACCTTCCCTGCCGGGCAGGTAGACCTCTGCCGTCAACACCGCCGGATCGACGTTGCGTCCCGCCGCACCGAGCACTGTCGCCAGCGCCGCGGGACCACACTGATGCCGAGTCTGCGGATAGAACGGCGTCGCCGTGAGTTCAACCCGCTCCGGCAACTCTGCCGGCAACTGCGCAAGCCGCGCCGTCCCGGCGCAGCCGGCGAGCAGCAGCAACGCCAGCAGGAGCGCGAGCACGGCCCACGCGCGTCCGCGACTCATGGTCGAGACGGGCACTGCAGCCGTGCCGGGGCGGTGCGTCAGGTCTTCTTGAAGATGTCGATCACGCCGACGAGCTCGAGGATGATCAGGATCACGAAGACGATGCCGATGACCGCAAGGGCATCGCCGCCCGCCGGCATCTGCTCCATGCGATCGGCGAGCGAGCGCAGTTCGGAGTCCGTGAGACGCGCGACGCGCGCATCGACTGCCAACGGATCCACGCCTAGGGCCTCCATCTGTCCGCGCACCTGCTCGCGCGCGAGCGCCGAGTTCACGATCGCGAGGTCCTGCGCGCGCGTGCCCGAGGCTTCCACGGCCTGCAGCGTACCGACGAGCGCAGCCTGCGCGACCTGCGGCGACGCGAGGTTCAGCACCGCCAGGCAAAGTGCATAGACGAACATTCTGTTCCGCATCTCATCCCTCCAGGATCCAGCAAAGCAAACGCGATAGGCGCACCGAGGCGCTCGCACGCATCGTACGCGGCATTTTCCTGCACAAGGAGACGCAGTTCTCGGTTTCGCGCTCAGCCGAAGACTGTGCGCAGCAACTGCCCGTAGGCGCCCGGATCCGTCACCAGGACGAACACCAGGCCGGCCAGCGCGCCGATGAGGTGCGCGTCGTGATTGATCTTCTGCCCGGCCATGCCGCCGGAAAAGCGGCCGCCCTCTTTTGCGTACCAGGAATAGGCGACGTACGCGACGGCAAACAAGGGCGCGGGAATCGGCACCGGTATCGGCAGGATGAACAGTTTCATCGTCGGGAAGTACACGATCGCCGCGAACAGCACGGCCGCGATCGCACCCGACGCGCCAAGCGTGGCGTACTGCGGATCGTTGCGGTGCTTGAAGTACGTCGTGCTCACCGCGAGCGCCAGGCTGCCGAAATACAGCACGCCGAACCCGGCACCGCCGATCCGGCGCTCGAGCAGGAACGCGAAGAACCAGAACGTCATCATGTTGAAGATGAGGTGCATCAGGTCGCCATGCACGAAGCCGTGCGTGATGACCGTGTAGTAGACGCCCCGGCGCTGCGTGTCGTACGGGCGGAACATGAGTCGCCCCATCAGTTGCGGCGCGGCATAGAGCGCCACGAGACTCACGACGATCGTCGCGATGAAGATGAGCAGCGCGATGCTCATGGGCGGGCCTGCCTCGCGCGCGGGTGGCTGTAATCCACGGCGTCAGTGCCGCACGTAGATCAGCTGCGACGTGTCGTAGCCAAGCGTCTTCGCCTTCGCCACGAGCCGCTCGACTTCCGCCTTCGGCGGCGTCGGCGTGCGCGACAG
>JBAVJR010000054.1:0-1938 GCA_049687855.1 Steroidobacteraceae bacterium
GGCCTACATCCTGCTCGGCCCACTTGGCATCGGGCTCGTCGAGCGCCGCATGCGCAAGAAGCGGCCCGCAGCCTTTGCCGACTACGAGCGGGTGACCAGCGCCTTCATTCCCTGGCCGCCGCGCGCCTGACGGACGCGGTCCGCAGGGCCGTCCGGGGCGGCGACGCCTAGAACAACGCCGGGCGGTCGGCGAGCGCCTGCAGGTAGTCCGGCATCGGTTCGCCGGCCTTGAGCCGGTCGAAGAGCGCGCGGTCGAAGTAGTCGCGCCATTCGACGATCCGCGCATCCTTGAACGCGAGCACACCGGCGTACGGCAGCACGACCCGGCGCCCCTCGTTCGAAACGAAGTCGTCGACCCCCTCCAGGAACACGCGGTTGCCGCTGGTGGCGGTTACGAAAATGCGCCACTTGATGTCGTTCATCTGGGCCGTGAGCTTGCCGGCAAACTCCCGCATCGCTGTCTTGCCGACGATGGGCGGACTGCCGACGTGCGAGTGCCAGACGATGTCGTCGTCGATGTGGGCCAGCATCCCTTCGAGGTCCTTGCCGCGCCACGCGGTGATCATCGCCTGCGTGATCGCGAAGTAGTCGGGTGCTGCAGTCGTGGCGGCGACGGAGCCGGCCGCCAGCAGGGGGACGGCGGCACTGGCCTGCATGAAAAGACGACGATCCATGGCATTCTCCGGTAGTCACTTTCGTTACAGGACCATACAGTACGTGGGCCTGGCGCGCCAACGCCGGGTCAATTGCCGGTCCACGGGCCGTTACCTATACTCGGGCGCACACGCACCCCAGGGACATTGCACTTGCGTACGACTCGCGCAGAACTCGTCAGGGAATACCGGCAGCTCGGCTGGTGGTCGGACACCCGCATCACGGACCTGTTCGACGCCGCCGCACGCTCCGCACCCTCGCAGCTCGCCGTGCTCGATCCCCCGAATCGCGACGTGCTCGTCGGCGGTTCGCCGATGCGCCTCACGTTCCAGGAACTCGCGGACCTCGCCGACGGCTACGCGCTAAGGCTGCTCGAACTCGGGCTCGGTCGTGACGACGTCCTGGTCACTCAATTGCCGAACGTCGCGGAATACCCTGCGTTGTACTTCGCCGCCCTGCGGCTCGGCATAATCGTCAGTCCGGTGCCGATGCAGTTCCGGCGCCACGAACTGGACCAGATCGTCGATCTCACGGGCGCACGCGCCATACTGACGGTGCGCGCGCTGAAGGGAGCCGATTACGCAGCCGGTGCTGTGGAACTTGGCAAGGGTCGACCGCTGCAGGTCTTCTGTCTGGGTCGGGAAGCGCCGGAAGGCAGCCTGCCCTTTGTTCCCGCCGCACTCACGCCGGAATCCCGGGCCGCGCTTGCAGCGCATGTCGACGCATTGCGGGTCTCGGCCGACGACGTCGCGACGATCTGCTGGACCTCCGGAACGGAGGGCATGCCCAAGGGCGTGCCACGCACTCACAACCACTGGATCGCGATCAGCTACGGCCACCTGCGCGGTGCCGGCATCCGCCGCGGCGAACGGCTGCTGAACCCGTTCCCGCTGATCAACATGGCGGCGATCGGCGGCTGCTTCATGAGCTGGCTGCACAGCGCGGGCACGCTCGTGCTGCACCATCCGCTGGACCTAGGGGTCTACCTGCGACAGATCGCCGAAGAACGCCCGGAATACGCGATTGCCCCACCGGCGGTCCTCAACATGCTGCTCAAGGACGAGAAGCTGCTCGCGAGCGTCGATCACTCGTGCCTGCGCTGCATCGGTTCAGGCTCGGCACCGCTCGATCCGGAGATGATCCGTGGCTACCAGGAACGCTTCGGCATCGAGATCGTGAACGCCTTCGGCTCGAACGAAGGCATGTCGCTGATGAGCAATGCCTCGAATGCCGCGAATCCTGAGCACCGCGCCCGCCTGTTCCCGCGCTACGGGCGCGACGAAG
>JBAVJR010000055.1:0-2967 GCA_049687855.1 Steroidobacteraceae bacterium
GGAACGCCTTGTGCAGCCTGCGCTGGCGCGTGCCCTTCGGGACTACGACGTCCTCGGAGGTGCGCGTCACCTTGTGCAGCGGATTCTTGCCCGAGTGGTACATCGCGGTGGCGGTCGCCATCGGCGAGGGCAGGAACGCCTGCACCTGGTCGGCACGGAAGCCGTTGCGCTTCAGCCAGAGCGCGAGCTCGAGCATGTCTTCGTCGCGCGTGCCGGGGTGCGCAGCGATGAAGTACGGGATCAGGTACTGCTCCTTGCCCGCTTCCTTCGAGAACTTGTCGAAGAGTTCCTTGAAGCGGTCGTAGGTGCCGACGCCCGGCTTCATCATCTTCGAGAGCGGGCCTTCACCGATCGCCTCCGGCGCGATCTTGAGGTAGCCGCCCACGTGGTGCTGCGCCAGTTCCTTCACGTATTCCGGTGATTCGATCGCCAGGTCGTAGCGCACGCCCGACGCGATCAGCACTTTCTTCACGCCCTGCAGCTCGCGGGCGCGCCGGTACAGCTTGACCAGCGGCGAGTGGTCGGTGTTCAGGTTCGGGCAGATGCCCGGGTAGACGCACGATGGCTTGCGGCATGCGGCTTCGATCTCGCGGGACTTGCACGCGATGCGGTACATGTTGGCGGTGGGTCCGCCGAGGTCCGAGATCACGCCGGTGAAACCCGGCACCGTGTCGCGGATCGTCTCGATCTCGCGGATCACCGAGTCTTCCGAGCGGTTCTGGATGATGCGGCCTTCGTGCTCGGTGATCGAGCAGAAGGTGCAGCCGCCGAAGCAGCCGCGCTGGATCGAGATCGAGAACCGGATCATCTCGTACGCGGGAATCTTCGCGTCGCCGTAGCTCGGGTGCGGCACGCGCTGGTACGGCAGCTCGTACACCGCGTCCATTTCCTTCGTCGTCAGCGGAATCGGCGGCGGGTTCAGCCAGACGTCCGTGTCACCGTGGCGTTGCACGAGAGCGCGCGCGTTCCCGGGATTCGCTTCCGCGTGCAGGATGCGCGAGGCGTGCGCGTAGAGGATCGGATCCTCGGCTACCGCTTCGTAGGACGGCATGCGGATCACGCTGTGCTCGCGGTCGGCGCTCTTTGGTATCCGGCGGTGGAACGTCAGGACGGTTTCTTTCTTGCCGACCGCGGCACCGCCCCGACCTTCCGGATCTGCCCGGGAGGACGCCGTAAACCCATCCATGGGGGCTCCGGCCGCGCCTTTCGTCGGCACCGGCTCCATCTGATACGGATCGACCGGCGGTGCCAGCGGACCCGGCGTGTCGATCGTCGTCGAATCGATTTCCGCCCAGCCCTCCGGCAGCGCCTTGCGCACGAACGCCGTGCCGCGCAGGTCGTCGATCTCTTCGATCTTCTTTCCGGCCGCGAGTCGGTGCGCAATCTCGCAGATCTGCCGCTCGGCGTTGCCGAACACGAGCAGGTCGGCCTTGGCGTCGAGCAGCACCGAGCGGCGCACCTTCTCCGACCAGTAGTCGAAGTGCGCGATGCGGCGCAGCGAGGCCTCGATGCCGCCAATCACGATCGGCACGTCCTTCGCGGCTTCGCGGCAACGCTGCGAGTAGACGATCACGCACCGATCGGGCCGTGCGCCGCCCGCGCCGTGCGGGGTGTATGCATCATCCGTACGGATACGGCGATCCGAGGTGTAGCGGTTCACCATCGAATCCATGTTGCCGCCGGTGATGCCGAAGAACAGGTTCGGCTTGCCCAGCTTCACGAAGTCGCGCGTCGAGTGCCAATCGGGCTGCGCGATGATGCCGACGCGAAAGCCCTGCGCTTCGAGCAGGCGGCCCACGATCGCCATGCCGAAGCTCGGATGATCGACGTAGGCATCGCCCGTGACCAGGATGACGTCGCACGAATCCCAGCCGAGCGCATCCATCTCCGCCTTCGACATCGGCAGGAACGGCGCAGCACCGAAGCGGTGCGCCCAGTGCTTGCGGTAGGAGAAGAGTTCGCGGGCGGAGGACTGCATGGGGGAAGTCTATACGGGTTGAGTGGAAACCCATTCGTTCGGCGCGCCAATCTGGTCGCAGCGAACATGAACGTCGGAAGCGGGCGATCCGAGGCCTTTCCCAGAGCGCGTATCTGCCTTTCCAAGCGCGACAGGACATGCCGGACCGGGCTCCACGACTCTCGCCCGCCTGCGGCCGGCCTCTCCCGGCACCCCGGGAGCAATGCTCACGCGAGCGTGTGGTAGACCTTCTGCACGTCCTCGTCCTGCTCGAGCTTGTCGATCAGCTCGAGCACTTCGGTCGCTTCGGCTTCGCCGAGCTCGGTCGGCGTGCTGCAGATGTATTCGTGCTCGGCCGAGATCGGAGTGATGCCGCGCTCCTCGAGGGCCTTCTGCAGCGTGCCGAAGTCCTCGAACAGGCAACGGGCGACGAGCTGCGGCTCGCCCTTTTCGCCGGTGCTCTCGCCGAATTCCTCGAGCCCGTGGTCGATCAGGTAGAGCTCGAGGTCGTCCTGGTCGATGCCCTCCGGGTTCAGCCTGAACACACCCATGCGACGGAACTGGAACGCGACGCTGCCCGAGGTCGCGAAGTTGCCGCCGTTCTTGTTGAACGCATTGCGGATCGCGGCGACGGTGCGCGTCGGGTTGTCGGTCGCGCATTCGACGAGCACGGCGACGCCGTGCGGCGCGTACCCCTCGTAGATCACTTCTTCGAAATTCGCGGCATCACGACCGGAGGCGCGCTTGATTGCCGAGTCGACCTTGTCCTTCGGCATGTTCACGGCGCGCGAGTTCTGGATCGCACGGCGCAGCGCGGGGTTCGCGTTCGGGTCGGAGCCGCCTTTCTTGACCGCGATCGTGATGTCCTTGCCGATCCGGCTGAACTGCTTCGCCATGCGGTTCCAGCGCGCGAACATCGTGTGCTTTCTGACTTCGAAAATGCGTCCCATGGAGCTGCCCGGATAACCTTGGGCCCGAAGGCCGGTGAGGGCGCGCAATCTACCTGAGCG
>JBAVJR010000056.1:0-20346 GCA_049687855.1 Steroidobacteraceae bacterium
CCTCCGCACGTGCCAGGGAAGAAGAAGCGAGCCTGTCGCAGGCCATCGCTGCCGGGGACATGGTCGCGGTCGGCAAGTGGGTTCTGGAGGGAAGCTCGACGCGGATCCGCCAGATGGCGGCGCGAAACATCACGGATCCGGAACAGCTGCGGCAACTGATCCCCGCCACGCGCCACGGCAAAGACAAGAACGTCCATCGCATTCTTACCGCACGACGCGATGAGCAGCTCGCGGAGATCCGCAGCGCCCAGCAGTTGCAGGCTGACTTGGCAGAGACTGCCGCGGCCATCGCCCGGCACAGCGAGCGCCCGTACGACCCGTCATACCCGGCCATCCTTGCGCAGCTCGAGACCCGGTGGCGCACGCTCGCACCGCAGGCGAAGCCGGACCTGCAGGACGACGTGGCGCAGCGCCTGCAACGTGCGCACGAAGCCGTCGTGCACCACCGCCGTGCGATCGAACAGTCGATCCAGGCCGAGGCCGAGCGGCAGCGATCCGCCGCCTTCGCGTCCGAAGCGGCGCGGCGTCAGCAGGACCACGAGGCGCGGGCGGCAGCCGCGGCGGCGGCCGAGCAGGCGCAGGCAAACGATGCCGAACGCCAGGCCGTGCGCGAGGCCGAGCAGGCGCAGCGTGCAGCGGACGAGGCCAAGGCACACGACATCCTGGCGCTGCTGCGACAGGCCCAGGCAGCGCTCGGCCACGGCGGGACGGCGCGCGCCGCCCGACTGCGCGCCTCGATCGCGGAAAGGCTGCCGGAAGCCCCTCTCCTGCCCCCGTGGTTCGCGCGCCAGTTGGACCAGGTCGACTCGCAGCTCGCCGAGCTGCAGGACTGGAAGACGTTCAGGGTCGTGCCAAAGCGGGCCGAACTGGTGCAGCAGATGCAATCGCTGGTCGGCGCCGATATGTCACCGGAGGAACTCGCGCAGCGAATTCGCCAGCTGCGGGACGAATGGCGGACCCTGGGCCGGGGCGCGGGCGACGAAGCCTCGGATGAATTGCAGCAGTTCCAGGAGGCCGCCGACCGCGCCTACGCACCCTGCCGCGAGCACTTCGCCCGGCAGGCCGAACTGCGCAAGGAAAACCTGGAGCGGCGCGAAGCGCTGATCGAAAGGCTGACGGCGTTTGCTGCGGAACATGCGGGCGAGCACCCGAACTGGCGCGCAATCAATCAGGCCATCGTCGAGTCGCGGCGTGAGTGGCGTCAGTACGCGCCGGTGGACCAGGCGGTCGTGAAGCCGCTGCAGGCGCGTTTTCATGCACTGGTGGACGGACTGCAGGCGCGGCTGGATGCCGAGTATGCAAGCAACGTCCAGGCGAAGCGCGACTTGATCGCCCGCGCCGCCGGGCTCCTCGCCCTCGAGGACACGCACAAGGCCATCGACGAAACCAGGAACCTGCAGCGAACATGGAAAGCTGTCGGCATCGTGCCGTGGAAACTGGACAACGCCCTGTGGGACGAGTTCCGGAAGCAATGCGACGCCGTCTTCCAGCGCAGCTCGCAGGAATCCGCGGCGTACGCCGCCAGTCTCGAAGCGAACCAGGCGCAGGCAGCCGGCGTGTGCGACGAACTGGAGCGGATTGCCGGGCTGAGCGGCGAGCCGTTGTTGTCTGCCGTGCCGCGGCTGGATGAGCTGTGCGCGCAGTTCGAATCGCTGGACTTGCCACGAGCATCCGTACGCGCGCTGCGTCAGCGGTTTTCACAGGCAACCGACCGTTGCGCCGAAGCCGTGCACAGACAGCGCGCGGCGGCGGCGCGCCGTGGCTGGGCCGACGGGTTTGCAGCCGCTGCCCAGGTCCGCGCGTACGCACTCGCCACGGTCCTGGGACGGGCGCCATCGGAGTGCGAGGCGTTGCAGGCGTCCGCAGCGTCCGCGATCGCCGGGCTCACGCATGCCCCGAAAGCAATGCGCAACATCCTCGAGCAACGGACCGCAGCGGTCGCCGCCGGCGCGGTCAGCGCCGATCTCGCCGCGAACGAGGCGGCGCTGCGGCTGCTGTGCATCCGCGCGGAGTTGAACTCGGGTGCAGCCACGCCGCCGGAAGACGCGGAATTGCGGCGCGAATACCAGATGCGACGCCTGGTCGAATCGATGGGCCGCGGTGAGCGCGTAACGCCGGCCGAACTCGACGATCTCGCGCTTGAATGGATTGCGGTGGGGCCGGTCGAGCCGGCTGTCCACGACAGGTTGCTGACCCGTTTCGAGCGCTGTCGCGACGCTGGCAACTCCATGCCGCAGGACGATGGCTAGTGCCTGAGGCCATCGTGGCGAGCCCGGCGCGGCGGACGATGCAGATGCCGGCGCGCACACGCCCGAATGCTACGATCGCCGCATGAACAGCACACCGAACGTACTGGTCATCATGTGCGACCAGCTGACCCCTGCGGCGCTCGGGTGCTACGGCAGCCGCACTGCGAAGTCGCCGCACATCGATCGTCTCGCCGCCGCAGGCGTGGTGTTCGACGCTGCCTACACCAACAGCCCGCTGTGCACACCGGCGCGCTACTGCATGATGACCGGGCAGCTGCCCTCGTCCACGCGCGGCTACGACAACGCGGCATACCTCGCCAGCACGATTCCGACGTTTGCGCATTACGTCCGCGCCGCCGGCTATCGCACGGTGCTCGCCGGCAAGATGCACTTCGTCGGCCCCGACCAGCTGCATGGCTTCGAGGAGCGCCGCACGACGGACATCTATCCAGCGGACTTCGGCTGGACGCCGGACTGGCGCACGCCCGGCGAGCGCATCGACTGGTGGTATCACAACATGGAGAGCGTGACTGGCGCCGGCGTAGCCGAAGTCACCAACCAGCTGCTGTTCGACGACGAGGTTGGCTTCCACGCGATGCGCGCGCTGCACGATGCGGCCCGTGCCGACGATGGACGGCCGTTCCTGCTCGTCGCCAGCTTCACGCACCCGCACGATCCGTACGTGACGCGGCGGGAATACTGGGATCGCTACGAAGGCGTCGAGATTCCGATGCCCGCGGTGTCCGCGGCAGACGTCACTGCGGATCCACACACGCAACGTCTGCGTGCAGCGTGCGACATGGAACGCACTCCGATCACCGATGACCACGTGCGCCGTGCCCGTCGCGCCTACCTCGGCAACATCTCGTACGTCGACGACTGGACCGGCCGGCTGGTCGGCACGCTCGAGGCGCTCGGACTGGCGGACGATACGGTCGTCATCCTGCTCGCCGATCACGGCGACATGCTCGGCGAGCGCGGGCTCTGGTACAAGATGAGCTTCTTCGAGGGATCCGCGCGTATCCCGCTGGTCGTGCACGCGCCCGCCCGCTTCCGCCCGCACCGCGTGTCGACGCCGGTCTCACTGGTCGACGTGCTGCCTACCCTCGTCGAATTGTCGGGCGGTGCAGTGGCCGACGCCGTCGAACCGCTGGCCGGCCGCTCGCTGCTGCCGCTGTGCGCAGGCGCAACGGAAGACCGCACCGTGGCTGGCGAGTACGCGGCCGAAGGCGCCTGCACCCCGATCGTCATGCTGCGCCGGGGCGCGCTGAAATTCGTGCACTGCCCGGTCGATCCGGACCAGTTGTACGACCTCGCGACGGACCCCGGTGAGCGGGTCAACCTTGCCGGCCACGCGGAATGGGCCGCGACCGTCGCCGAATTTCGCAATGAGGTCACGCAGCAGTGGGACCTGGCGCAGTTTCATGCAGACGTGCTGCAGGACCAGGCGCGGCGGCGGTTCGTGATGGGCGCATTGCGCACGGGCAACTACACGCCGTGGGAGTTCACGCCGCAGCGCGACTCCTCGAACGAGTACATGCGCAACCATCTCGATCTCAACGTCGTGGAACGAAGCGCCCGCTGGCCGCGCTGAGCCGGCCGGCCGGCGACAGCGCTAGAACCGGAACGTGACGCCCAATGCAGGGCCGTTGAAGTCGAGCGACTTGATCGGCCCGCTGTCACCGAAATCGTAGTCGAGGTAGCGCCAGACGCCAGTCACGTCGATCGAATCGAAGCTGTAACCCAGTCCGGCCATTCCCTGCCACGTGAGGTCGGACTCGCCCGTGCCCACGTCGAGATAGTAGGGAACGTACCACTGTCGATCGGCGCCAAAGGTCCATCGCCCCTTCACGCCGACGATCGCATCCCATTGCGTCTCCTTGGCGTTGGACGAGCCGGAGCGGTCCACGACTGGCAACGACGAGATGTCGCCATTGAGTCGCCACTGCAGGTCTTCCTCGAGATCCAGCATTCTTGCGCCACCCAGCGCATTCATGGAGAAGTTCTCCTGCTGGATGACCTCGTAGCTTCCTGCCAGCGTCCAAAGCCAACCCGTGATGTCGAGCTCGAGGTCGGCATTCACAGTGGCCGGAATATCGATTTGGCCGATGCCAAAATCGCGGGTTGCCTTCTTGGATGCGCCAAGGTCAAGGTAGATGACATCTGTCGCAAGACCCCACCGGCCCTTGCGGCCCTCGAAGGCACCCATGAAGGCGAAATTCAGGCTGTCGAGAATTGCGTCGGCACTGACGTCGATCGAGGGGCCGCCGCCGCTCGGCGGAAAGGAGGTCTCGCCGCCCAGACTCGGCAGCCACAGGTAGACCGTTGCCCCCCACTGCCAATCGCCGTCGCCCGTCGCGGCCTGCGCGGGCAAGGGCGCCATCGCTGCGCAAATGCATGCTGACGTCAGGCCAACGATGCCGGAAATGGTTCTTCGAGCTGCTAGCGTCCTGTTCATGCGCGCATCCTGTGGCAGGTGATGTGAATTGCAGGGATCGCCAAGGTTGCACGAGGCACCGGAATTTGACCAGTACGCAGTCTTCGCACGAGGCGGCCCCGGCCTACTCCTCTGCACCTGACAGGTTCGTGATTCGACCCTTGCCGTCGATCCTGGCGACGACGATCAGTGCGGTCTCCGCATACCGCACGCGGTACCTGTATGAACTCGTCGCGTCGCCGGAGTCCCGCTGCACGCGCTCAATGCCGAGAGGTGGGCCGAGCGAGCGATAGAAATCGTGGCCCTTCGACCACCGATCCCGCACCTTGCCGAGGAACTCCGGGCTCAGGTCCTTGGCGTAGACCTCCGGGTCGAGGCGGTGCGAGTAGTAATCGAACAGTTTCCGGGTAAGCGCCGGCTTCGAGTCTGGAATCTTCGCGTAGACGAGGCCTGGCACGAACTGCGCTGCAATGTGGCTTGCCATCCCGGCGGGATTCGCGTCGTAACTGTTCGTCAGCACGATCACCGTCACGCGGTCGTCGGGCAAGCGCAGGATGTCTGAGCTGAACCCGGCCGTGCCGCCGGAGTGTTCTTGTGCCCGGTGTCCACGGACCGGCGACACGAACCATCCAAAGCCGTAACCGCTGGGCGAGCCATCCGTGAGCGCGTGGTTCGACCACATCTGTGCGTAGCTCTCCTGCGCCAGGACCGCCTGTGCATCGAGCAGCGCATTCCACTTGACCAGGTCGCCGGTCGTCGACACGAGATCGCCCGCGCCGCCGACGGCCGTTGGCTGGATTGCATCGCGGTTCACGATTCGACCCTCTTCGAGCGCGTAGCCGGACGCGCGGCCCGCAATGATTTCCGAGGGAGCGCTGCTGCGCGTGCGCGTCATGCCAGCCGGATCGAGAATGCGCTGCGCGATAAGGGGCACGTAGGGCGTCCCGCTGACTTGCTCGATGATCAGGCCCAGCAGGTAGTAGCCCGTATTGCTGTAATGCCACTGGGCACCGGGCGGGAAGTCGATCGGCTTCGCGGCTGCCACGGCAATCAGTTGCTGCGCAGTGGTCGGAGTGCGGTATGCGCCGTAGCCCAGGATCTCCTCGAAATCGGGAATCCCCGAGGTGTGAGTGAGCAATTGCCGGACCGTCACGTCGCGCCAGGCGGACGGCAGATCGGACAGATGCCTGGACGCGGGGTCGTCCAGGTTGATCTTGCCCTGCTCGACCAGCGTCATGACCGCGGCCGCGACAAACTGCTTGGTGATGGAGCCGATCTCGAAGACCGTATCGGGCGTCACGGGCACCTTCAGTTCCAGGTCGGCGAAACCGTACCCTCGTTGCTTCACCACGCGTCCGTCCTGCACGACGGCGAGCGACAGGCCGGGCACCTGCTGTCGCCGCATCTGCAGCGCGACGTAGTCGTCGATCGCGTCCGAATGCGCGGTTCCGGCCAGCAGGCCCCCGAGGGCAACCAGCACTCCAGCGAGCGCCCTGATGCGGCGTTCCAGCAGGAGCGTCAGCCTGGTCACGTTCGTGCCCCCCGACTCTTGTGTCGATCCGGGTGATTCGACGTCGGTGTCGTTCGGGTGAACGTCACGGGCGGCTGACGAACCTGCCTCGAACGTGCCACGCGCTCAGGGCCGCGCGCTCAAGTCGGCCAGGGGCAGGCGCTGCTCGATGCGCCGGGTCCCGCGCTGGTCCATGACGGACAGCGTCACCGTGGTCTGCGCGCCCTGCCAGTCGATCTCGATGAGCCCGAAGTTCGGCTCGCGGATCACGTTGCTCACCCGGTTGGCGTTCGGCGTGGCGGCGGGCCAGACTTCGGTGAGCCCGCTCGAGGTGAGGTCCCACAACGAGTAGGGCACGTTGACGTCGAGCTTCGACAGCTCGGCGTAGTGCATGTCGCCGCTGAGAAACACCACGCCGTCTGCGCGCTTGCGCCGGATCAGCTCGATCAGTCGTTGCTGGTCGCGAGCGAACAGCGACCATCCTTCCCAACCCGGGAAATCGGCGAGCACCTGCACGCTCGACCCGATCAAGCGCACCTCGGCCGGCGTTTCCAGCTGTCGCTCCAGCCACTGCCATTGAGTCTCGCCGAGCATCGTCGCCCTCGGATCAGGATTGCGCGCGTACGGACCAGGCACCTCGAGCCCTTTCTTGTGCCGCGCCTGCGCCCAGGACCTGTAGTTGCGAACACCAGGCTCAGGCTTCATGAGCGGCGTCCGGTTGTAGCGCAGGTCGAGCAGAATTACCTGCACGCGCTGGCCCGGTGGACCGAACACGTAGGACGCGTACACGCCATCGCGCGCCCGGCGCGGTGAACCGGCAGGCTCGCCCCAGAAGTCGAGGAAGACCTGCCGCGACGCCTCCTTCTGTGGATAGTCGCCGCCCGCGTCATCCTCGCCGAAGTCGTGGTCGTCCCAGGTCACGCCAAGCGGCGTCGTGTCGCGCAACTTCGCGAAGCCCGGTTGCCGTGCCAGCTCTGCGTACTTCGCCCGAAGCACGGCCATGTCGCGGGTGTCGCCATAGATGTTGTCGCCGAGGAACAGGAACAGCTCGGGCTGCGCCGCCAGGACCGCCTGCCAGATCGGCTGCTCCTTGCCGCCCTCGGCACACGAGCCGAACCCGATCCGCGTGAGCGTACGATCGAGCGCGACGTGCGGATCGGACTGCCCGGATGGAGCAGCGCCGCCGTCCGCGCGTGCCGTGGGCGCGATGGCGGTTATCGTCAGAGCGCACGCGATGACGAGCGGGCGGTACAGCCATGGGCAGCGGGATGAAATGAAGGATTCGGCGTTCAGCATCGGGCCAGCCTGCGTTTGGACGCGTTTCGCCCGGCTAGTAAACCATGCCAGGTCCCGGCGGGGCAGCCTCGAGCGTCGCCGGTCTCTCGACTGCCATGATCTCCGTCTCGTAGCGCCAGACCTGGACATCGGCCGCCCAGAAATCCGCCCTTAGCCCCGCTTTCTCCTTGAGCCGGTGCAGAAAGTCCCGCGGGCCGGCGACGTGTTCCCAGACCTTCGGCAGGAAGGTCGCTCTCAAGCCACGCCACTCGAACACGAGCCCATCACGCCCGGGGACCAGTTCGAGCAGCAACTGCTGCTCCGTGCTGACCGCCATTCGCTCGCACGGCGTCAGCAACGACACCTCCAGGCTCGTGCACCGCCACTCGCGGGCCGTCAGCGGCGGGAAGCGCGGATCGCGGAACGCGCTGGCCTGGGCATTGCTCCAGACATCGAGCAACAGCGGTCTTACCGGCTCGAGCGTGCCGCAGCACCCGCGGAGTTCGCCGTCGATCGTCAGCGTGACGAAGCTCGCGCGTGGTTCGCCAAGCACTCCGCGCCTGCCGGTCGCCTCCGGAGGCGCAGCCTCGACGAGGCCCAGCTTCGCCTGGATGGACGTCGCGGCAGTCTGCAGCACCACCTGCCGCGCCGCCGGCTCAAGATTCACAGAGCACGTAACTGCCATAACCCACCACCCGTGATCGATCGCCGGCGGTGTCGCCCGAGTTGCGCTGGTCGAGCAGTTCGACGGCCAGGTCGCGCCGACGCGCGACCTGCATGAGCCCGTTGATTCCGCACGCGCCGCAGGCCTGCTCGTCGGGCAGGTCGCTGCGTCGCTCCATGATCGCGCGCGTTGTCCCGGCATCGAGCTGCCGCGCTTCACTCCAGGTGTGGTAGTGACTGAGATCGGAGCTGATCAGCACCAGCGTGTCGGGCCCGCCCCAGGCAGCGTCGATGACCCGGGCCACCTGCTCTGAGGCAGCGAAGCCGACGGTGAGCGGCAGGATGTCGAAGTCCTCGAGCACGACTTGCAGGAACGGCAGCTGCACTTCCAGCGAATGTTCCGCGGCATGCGCCGCATCGGAGATGCCGACCAGCCCGAGTTCGAGCAGACGCTCGCGACCTGTCACGTCGATCGGCACGCTACCCAGTGGCGTCGCGAACGCGTCGACTGACGGCACGGCGAGACCGCGCATCGCCACGCGATGGCTCGGTCCAATCATCACCACGTGACGGATGATCGCGGACCAGTCGCGCAGCAGCCGATACGCAACCCCGGCGACGGGCCCGGAGTACTGGTATCCGGCATGCGGCACGATCAGCGCCTTCGGGCGACCCGTCACCGCAGCGTGCGGCGAAGACCCGGCAATGTAGCCGTTCACATCGTGTCGCAACTCGTTCGCATTCTCAGGATAGAACAGCCCCGCCACCGCGGGTGGCCGCACGCTTGACTTATCGTCGCCCAGTCTCAACATCGTGGTTCCGTGGGAGTTCGAATGCTCACGTATGTGGTGACGCATTGATGCGAAACCAATATCCCGCCCGAGGCTGCTGCGCGCCAATCGTATGAATACCGACTTCTCCCCGGTCCCCACGCGTTACTGGACGCGCCTCGACGACGGGCGCGTGCAATGCGACGTCTGCCCGCGCCGTTGCCGGCTGCACGAGGGCCAGCGCGGGCTCTGCTTCGTGCGCGGCCGCGAGCGTGATGGCATCGAGCTGTACACCTATGGACGGTCCAGCGGCTTCTGCGTCGACCCGATCGAGAAGAAGCCGCTCAACCACTTCCTGCCCGGTTCGTCCGTTCTTTCGTTCGGCACGGCGGGCTGCAACCTGGCGTGCAAGTTCTGCCAGAACTGGGACATGAGCAAGTCACGCGAGATGGACACGCTCGCGGATTCAGCCTCGCCGGTGGAGCTGGCGGCAACGGCGCAACGGCTCGGCTGCGCCAGCGTAGCGTTCACC
This sequence comes from Steroidobacteraceae bacterium, assembly GCA_049687855.1. Classification (GTDB taxonomy): domain Bacteria; phylum Pseudomonadota; class Gammaproteobacteria; order Steroidobacterales; family Steroidobacteraceae; genus RPQJ01. The sequence goes on from JBAVJR010000056.1 coordinate 9,437, forward strand.
TACAACGACCCGACCGTATTCATGGAGTACGCCATCGATGTCGCGGCAGCCTGCCATGACGCTGGCGTGCGCACCGTGGCGGTCACGGCAGGTTACATCTGTCCGGAGCCGCGGGCCGAGTTCTTTGCGTCGATCGACGCCGCCAACGTGGACTTGAAGGCATTCACCGAGCGTTTCTACCGCAAGATCTGCGGAGCCGAGCTGGCTCCCGTGCTCGAGACGCTCGTGTACCTGAAACAGGAGACCCGGGTCTGGTTCGAGATCACCACGCTGCTGATCCCGGGCGAGAATGACTCGGACGCCGAACTGCACGAGATGACGCAGTGGATCCGCGACCAGCTCGGCCCGGAGGTACCGCTGCACTTCTCGGCGTTCCATCCCGACTGGAAGATGAGCGACCACCTTCCGACGCCTCCCGCCACGCTCACGCGTGCACGCGAGATCGCCATGCGCAACGGATTGCGTTACGTCTACACGGGCAACGTCCATGATCGTACCGGCGGCAGCACCTGGTGCCATCGCTGCCACGCCCTGCTGATCGAGCGCGACTGGTACGAGCTCGGTCGCTGGGGCCTCACGGCCGAAGGCTGTTGCGCCGGGTGCGGCGAGAGACTGCCTGGTGTGTTCGCGTCCCGGCCGGGCACCTGGGGATCAAAGCGCCGACCGGTGAGCCTGCACCGCGCCTGACCGCGCCTGACCGCGCCTCGGCGCGCACGCGCCCTATTCCTCTGCCCCGGCAAGGTTCGTGACCCGATTGCCGTCGACGATCGGCGGTCCCAGCAGGACGCCGAGCTCGCGAAGAAACTGGGCGTCGTAGATGGCGTATCGATGCTCGAGTTTTCGCTGGACCTGCTATTCGCCTGTAACGAAATTCAGCGCCATCACGGTGACGACCGCGGCAATCAGCGCGCCGATGAGTCCCGCAACGATCATCCGGCTATGGCTCCACGCCATCAGGTTGTCTACCCCGTACGGACCGGGCGGGGCATTGCGCCGCCGCCCGGTGTCAGGATACCCGCATTGCAGTCACGACGAATGCAACGCGGTCAGTGCCGAGCCAACCCAGCTAGCTGCGAACCGTGCCTCTACGGAAGAGGCTGAACACGAACAGCAGGATGACTGCGCCGGCCAGCGACACCAGTAGCCCCATCAGGCTGAAGTCGCCCTGATTGACCGTCCCGGCGCCAACCAACGGCGACAATAACCAGCCTCCGAGCAGGGCGCCGACGACACCCACGACGATGTTGAGAATCATGCCCTGCTGCGCGTCCGTCTTCATGATGAGGCTGGCGATCCAGCCGATGACGCCGCCCACAACCAACCAGATGATCAAGTTCATAGAGTGTTCCCTAAAGTCGACAGATCCAGGTTACTTGCCGTCTCGGTCCGAATCGCCGGGGACGGCGCGTTCGACGGCGTCGCTCAAGCGCTGCCACGCGTCGTGGCTTGCGTCCTTGGCTTTTTCCCAGGACAAACTGGAATTGCCCCGGACTCGTTCCCAATCACGCTTCAGTTCCGGTTCGGCATCGTCGAATGAACGTCCCTTCGACCGCCCGTACGAATCGACGCCGTAACGGTAGGCCGGGCCGTAGTCGTCGAACTTGGAATCGCCCTTTACATAGGGCCTGCTCGAGAAATTCTCGCGCCAATATGCTTCCTCTGCGGTCGGATCGACCGCATGTGCGATCCCCTTGCCTGCGAGGCCGCCGACTACCGCACCGATTGTCGCGCCGACGACTGTGCCTACTGGGCCCGCCACCGAGCCCGCCAGCGCGCCCGCTGCAACGCCACCCGCCGCAGCGCCGACGCCCGTGCCTACCGGGTGTGAACCCAGTGCGCCCGAACTCGGATTTCGATTAACGTCATTCCTGGTTGAATCTTTGTTCATGGGTGTGTGCATCGTTCATCTCCATATGAGGTGTCTTGGTCGTCATGATCGGCCGGCGTCACTCGCCGTGATGAGAAGCATTGCCGCAGGAGCAATATGTCAAATCACCGTCCACTTTTCTGTACGGTGGCACACCCACTGCGATGGTCAGGATCGCCGCAATGCTGCCTCTCGCTCCGAGTGACGATGCTTGGCGACGGCGGCAATGAAGGCGGCGGCGGCGGCCTCATCGTCGCGTGCCAGCAGGATGCCGGGATCGCTCTCGCCCGAAGGCAGGGTGGCCGAGATACCCGCGCTGGCGAGCAGGACTTTCGATGCACCCAGGGCCAGGATTGTCTTACATCACCACTTCGGACGCTGCGGGACGGGCCAGCGCCTTGGGCAGTGCCGCACCCGTCGTCCGATCAGTTACGATTCAGTCGCCGGTCCACGCGGGTGGGTGACGAATGAACGAAGGGACCCAGGCATGACTTACTGTGTGGGCATGAAGCTCAACGAAGGCATGGTCTTTGCGTCGGACACCCGCACGCATGCCGGCGTGGACAACTACTCCAAGTTCTGCAAGATGACGGTGTTCGAGCGCGCAGGCGACCGCGTCATCGTGCTGTTGAGTTCCGGAAACCTCGCCGGTACCCAGGCGGTGATCGGCGTACTGAGCCAGCGCTGTGCCGAGGGGAGCGGGTCTGCCAACCTGTGGACGGCGAAGACGATGTTCGATGGCGCAACGCTGGTCGCGGATGCGATGCGCGACATCGAGCGGCGAGACGGAAAATTCCTCGAGCAGAGCGACATCACCTTCAATGCCTCGTTCATCGTCGGTGGGCAGGTCCGGGGAGAACCGATGCGGCTGTTCCGGATCTACGCCGAGGGCAATTTCATCGAAGCCGGCATAGAGACCCCGTTCCTGCAGACGGGCGAAACCAAGTACGGCAAGCCGATCATCGATCGCGTGATCACCCGATCCACGCCACTCCCGGACGCCGCGAAATGCGTGCTGGTGTCGTTCGATTCGACGATGCGCAGCAACCTGTCGGTCGGCATGCCGATCGACCTGATCTGCTACGAGCGGGACAGTCTCGAAGTCAGGATGCGCCGCCGCTTCGAGGAAGGGGACGCCTATTTCACGGCGCTCCGTAACGAGTGGAGCGAGGGAACGCGACGCGTGTTTCGCGAGTTGCCGGACCTGCGCTGGTGATCGCGCCGGGCGTGGGTGCAGGAGAGTCGTGATGCAGATACGCGTTGGTTTCGAAATGATCTACGACTGTCCGCAGCCGACCCCCATGATATTCAACGTGCACGTGCACTACACGCGTGCATCCGATCTCGTCGGTCCCGATCATCTGGTCATCGACCCGCCGGTGCCGATTGCGGGCTACCGCGACAGCTTCGGCAACTGGTGCGAACGCATCGTGGCGCCGGCGGGGCGCACTCGCATTACTGCCAGTGCGATTGCAAACGATGCCGGGGTACCTGACGCCGTCGTGCCGCACGCGCAACAGGTTCCGGTGAACGACCTCCCCGAAGAAGCACTGCAGTTCCTGCTGGGAAGTCGCTATTGCGAGACCGACCGGCTGTCGGAGACGGCTTGGAGCCTCTTCGCGCAGACGCCGACGGGATGGGGTCGTGTCCAGGCAATCTGTGACTGCGTGCATCGGCACATCGCCTTCGGCTACGAGCACGCGCGCCGGACTCGCACCGCCCTGGAGGCGTTCCACGACAGGACCGGCGTCTGCCGTGACTACGCGCACCTCGCCGTTGCCTTCTGCCGGTGCATGAACATCCCGGCCCGCTACTGCACCGGCTACCTCAGCGACATCGGCGTGCCGCCGGACGGCCCGATGGACTTCGCCGCCTGGTTCGAAGCGTTCCTCGACGGCCAGTGGTACACGTTCGATCCCCGCAACAACACGCCACGCATCGGCCGGGTGTTGATCGCTCGCGGTCGCGACGCAGGGGACGTCGCGATCAGCACCACGTTCGTTCCCAGCACACTGACGAGCTTCAGGGTCTGGACCGACGAGGTGCGCGTCGGCTGACATCAGAGCCCTGCACGACCATGGTCGTGTTGAGCCCGGTCTCGACGAGCGATTTACTTCGCGCGCCGCGCCACCTTCTTCGGCCGCGCCTTCGCCTTCACCGACGACTTGCGAACTGCGCGCTTCACTGTACGCGTGGTCTTCGCCTTGGCGGCTTTTACCGGCCGGGTCACTTTGGTATAGGTCTCGGTCGCCACACTGCGCACACCGCGGCCCGCGTGCTTGACGATTGCGACGGCGCGCTTCATCTCATCGACGACCCGCTCACGGGTCGCCCGCAACTCGCCGGCCTGGCCGCTGACCAGGTCCCGCAAGTTGTCCGACTGCGCCACCCGCTCAAGCTGCGCGGCGGCATCCGACAACGCCGAGGTGACCACCTCCAGCTGCAACGCCATCAGACCGAGCACAGCCTCGTGCGACACGTTCGTCAGTTTCACGCCGGAGTGCGTGATCACGCGGACGGGGTCCTGCAGCGCCTTGATACGCTTGGCCGACCTGGCGGCTGCGCCGCGCACGGCCTTTCCCGGCGCCTTTCGCAGCAGGCGTGCCTGCTCCGTGAAAATCTGGTTCTCGTCATTCATGAACTTCTTGACCTGGCTGACCATCGGCGGCTCCTCAAGGTGACGCGGCAACGGGGTGGCTGCTGTAATCAATACTCTTGGCGCGATGCGGCGATTTCCAAATAAGGGATGAACGCAAGAACAGCATCGACCACATCGCCGCAACACTTGAAGGCGGCGACGCTTGCCCGGTCGCAGGCACACAAAAGCGGGCCGCCCGAAGGCGGCCCGCGTACACACTCTATCGGCGAGACGATTCAGCCTGCGGACATGCCAAGCCCGGCCATCGCCGCGTTCAGCTTTTCCTTGACCTGACGCCCGGTGGTGACGGCCTGCTCCATGTTGCCGGCCGCCTGGGCCGCCGTGGCCTGCTCCCACAGGGTCGCGGCTTCACCCGCGTCGGACTTCGCCGCGTCGAACGTCGCAGCGTCGAGCCCGGCCGGCAGCTTCTTCGACTTCGACAGCATTGCGACCCGGCCGGTGACGGCAGCGAGCTGTGCCGGAAGATCCGTCGATAGCGCGCCCCACTCGGCGTTCAATGCCTCTAGCGCGGCCGCCTCGGCCGCCTGCTTGGCGGTGCCGGCCGCAGCGGCCAGTCCCTGCGCCTGCGTGAGCAGCGCGGGCGCCGCGGCGATCACGGCCTTGTAGTCCTTCTGATCGAACTTCATCTTCAGGTCGCTGATCTGGCTCGTCACGGCCTGCAGCTGATCCGGGATGTACTGCGCGGCATCCGGACCGGCCGCCTCGACGGCGGCTTCAATTTCGGCGATGGCCTTCTTCGCCGGTTCCATCTTGTTGGCGCAGCCGGCCAGCATCACGGCAGCCATCAAGAGCGTGAGAAATCCAGCAAACACGGATTTGAGCTTCATCGGGAACTCCTTGGGTTTTCCGGCGGTGCCGGGTGTGGCCAGCGTGATCAGGGAATACGCAGCTTCTGCCCGACCTGAATCTTGTCGGGGTCGCTGAGCGTGTCCTGGTTGGCCTTGAAAATCTCGGGGTACAGGCTGCCATCGCCATAGGCTTCCTTGGCGATCTTCCACAGCGTGTCGCCCTTCTTCACCTCGTACCACTGTGTGTAGGCGCTGTCGGCAGGTGCCGCGTCCGGCGCCGTTCCCTTGACGGGAGGGATTTTTTCTGGCATCGCGATCTCCTTAAGGCTGTGTCCTTGCCGTTCATCGTCGGCACGGTCCATCACGAACGACCGTCCAACGGGTGTGCCCCCCAGTCGCCCCCCTCTGGCACTCCCCAGTCACTTCAATCCGTCGACAGGTGCTCGACGGCGGACTGTCTTTTAACCCGATTATGTTAAACCGTCCGACCGCGTCGCGCGAGGACTGGCCGCGTACGCGCCTGCAGCATGCTGCCGCTGTAGCCGATGCCGGTCGTGCCCCACAGTCAGGTGAATCCGTATTGGTTGCCCGGGTCGTTGGCGGAGACCCGCCACGAGACAGTACGAGTTCGCACCGACCATCCTGGATGCATAGCGAATGGGCGGTCGTTCGCCTGCGCAAGCGGGCCATGTCGCCAGCCATGACCGCATTTGTCGAGGGGATGGAGCGGGCCCAACGCGCAGTACTTCGTGAGGACGAACGTCTTCGCGAACGGTGGTATCGACCGGCCACTGCACACCGCGAGCCGATCAAGCCTGCACGAGCTAACGCGATATCAACACAGGCGAAACTGCGGCGCGACGCCCGCCGCAGTTAGCGGGCGGTGATGCCGCGGACATCGCCTACCGTCGCCGTGTGCTTTGGCTGGAGTTCGCTGGCGCGGCCGCATCCTGGCGGGAATTGGAGCCGGTGATCGGAATCGAACCCACGTGAGCCGCCCCGCCTCCCACGCTGAATCAATCAGTTACGAATGCCTGCGGCACCGCGTGTGATTGGCGTGTGAATGCCGGATCCTGCGGAAATTGATTATGCTATATCTTGCATAATACACTTCGCTCGATTATGCTCGCGCCATGAAACCTGTCGTCTGGCTCGCTAGCTCGAAGTCCGACCTCAAGGCCTTCCCGTCTACCGCGATGGACGACATGGGACACCAGCTCTTTCGAGTTCAATGCGGGCTCGACCCTGACGACTGGAAGCCTATGGCATCGATCGGGCCCGGTGTCCGTGAAATCCGGGTGCGCGATCCGTCCGGAGCGTTTCGGACCATCTACTTGGCGACGCGGCCCGAAGCGGTGTACGTACTCCATTGCTTTCGTAAGAAGACACCGAAGACCGCACTTCAAGACATCGAGTTGGCGCGAGAACGGCTCGCCCGAGTTCCCAGGAGAGCATCCCATGGCTAGAAAGAAAAAGGTCCGCAGCGTATTTCAGGATCTCTATCCCGAGGATCAGGCCGCGGAGATGGAGATGCGATCGCTACTTCTTCAGGGTCTTGGAAGTTGGCTGGCCGGCTCAGGCATGACGCAAGCAGAGGCGGCGAAAATCCTTGCCGTCACTCAGGCGAGGGTCTCCGACATCAAGCGGGGCAAGATCAGCTCGTTCAGCCTCGACTTGCTCGTCCGCCTCGCGGCTAGAGCGGGGCTGAATCCGAGGCTGAAGTTAGTCGCTTGAGTGAATGCCATCCGCTGGCGCGTCGGGTGACGCCGAAGATGCCAGCAAAAAAGGTGGAGCGGGTGATGGGAATCGAACCCACGCTAGTAGCTTGGGAAGCTACAGTTCTACCATTGAACTACACCCGCACCGAACTGCGATTCTAGGCGAAATCGGGCGCCATTGCCGCCCCCTCCGGATCGACCCCCCGATTTCTTGAAGTACGTAACACGTTGCCCACCGGCCACCCGTTACTCTAGATGGTATGACCGCCGTCCAGTTCCGCAATCCCGAAGTCCGCCTGTCCGAAGCGCTGGCGACGACGCGGCGCGCCATCGAGGGGCACCAGGTCACGCTGCGCGAATTGCTGGTGCTGGTCGGCGAACAGGGCCTGCTCGTCTTCTGCGCCATCCTGGCGATGCCTTTCCTGCTGCCGGTGTCGCTGCCGTTCATGAGCACGGCACTCGGAGCACCGATGCTGCTGATCGGGTATGCCGTCACGATGAACCGCGTGCCCTGGTTGCCCGATCGTCTGCTCGACCACTCATTGCCCAGTGCGACGGTACAGCACGTGCTCGAACGAGCGGTGAAGGCATTCGATCGTTTCGAGCATCTCGTGCGACCGAGGCTGCTCGTGCTGACGGCAACGCCGCGCGTCAACACCGTGCACGGCATTGCGCTCGTCATCGTCGTGATCGCGTTGATGGCGCCACTGCCGTTGATTCCCCTCGTCAACACGCTGCCGGCCATCGGCATCATCCTGCTGTGCCTCGGCATGGCGGAACGCGATGGCGCGCTGTTGCTGCTCGGGCACCTGATGACGCTGGTGTCGGTCCTGTACGTCGGCACCCTGCTGTACTTCGCCGCCAGGGCCGGCAGCAATCCGCAGGCGACGCTGGACATGGCCATCGATCTGGTCGAGAAGCTCTTCGGCGGCTGAACCGGCTGACTGCGTTCCCCGCTGATGGCGTTGGGTCGCGGGGCGAGGTCTAATCCGTTCGTATCCCGCACACCGAGGGAGGACTCATGAAGCCGAAGAACCTGCTCGCCACGCTGGCCAGCCTCGCGCTGCTGGCAGCGGCCCCGAATCGCGCGCTCGCCCAGCACGAGCATCAGCAACACGAAATGCACGGCTCCGGTGGCGCCGTGGCGCAACTGCAACTGAAAGATGGCAGGAAGTGGCAGACGGATGCGGCGCTGCGCCTGGGGATGGCTAACGTCCGTGCGGCCTTCGATGCCGACCATCCCGCGATCCACGCGGGCAAGCAAACCGACGCGCAGTACGCCGCACTCGCGACGCGCATCGATCAGCAGGTGAAGTCGATCGTCGCGAACTGCCGGTTGCCGGCCGATGCCGATGCGAACCTGCACCTCGTCGTCGCCGACCTGCTGCAGGGCATTTCGCTCATGCGTGGCGAGGATCCTGCGCGCTCACGTCACGACGGCGCGGCGCTCATCCACGGCGCGCTGAACGCGTACGGCAAGTTCTTCGACGACCCGGCGTGGAAGCCGGACGCGCCGATGCGCGAGCAGTAACTCGAGAGATTGCCTGGACTGGAGCGCTACCGCGCCCGGAAGTCCGGGCGTGCTAGCCGAGAATGTCGTCGAGGCTCCATTCCTGCTGCCGCTCGTAGCGCTCGGCCAGGAACTCGACGAACGAGCGCACCTTGGCCGACAGATGCCGCCGGCTGGGGTAGACCGCGGCAATCGGTGAGCGCGGCGGCCGGTAGTCCGGCAGCAAAGGCACGAGTCGTCCCGCGCGGATATCGTGCGCGACGATGAAGTCCGGTTCGTACACGACGCCCATTCCCTGCACAGCGAGCGATGCGAGCACCTGGCCGTTGTTGGCCCGGTGTCGTGGCGGCATACGCAACGACACGCGCGATTCGCGCCCTTTCCTGCCGTCGAAATGCCACGTGTTCGGCATGCCGACGTTGGTGTAGCTCAGGCACTCGTGATGCGCGAGGTCCGCCGGGGCGCGGATTGGCTCGCTGCGCCGCGCGAGGTACCCGGGCGACGCGCAGCAGACGATCTGCGTCCAACCCAGCCGCTTCGACACCATGCCCTGTGAGCCGATGTGCCCGATGCGGATCGCGAGGTCGAACCCTTCCTCGACCAGGTCGACGACACGGTCGGAAAGATCGAGGTCGAGCAGCAGGTCGGGATGAAGCGCACCGAACTCCGCGAGCGCCGGCGCGAGGTACCGTGTCCCGAAACTGACGCCGCAGGTCAGCCGCAGTGTGCCCTTGGGTTCCGCTGCCGCAACACGAACCGAAGCCTCGGCGTCTTCGAGGTCGGCCAGCAGCTGGACGCTGTGCTCGTAGAACGACTGCCCGGCTTCGGTGAGCGACAGGCGTCGTGTCGTGCGATTGAGCAGCCGTACGTTCAGGTGCGATTCGAGTTCGGACACCTGCCGGGATACGGCGGAAGTGGACAGGCCAAGCCGCTCCGCCGCCCGGGCAAAACTGCCCAGTTCGACGACTTTGGCGAAGGTACTGACGGCCTGGAAGCGATCCACGAGCTTATTGTTGCATTTTCTGCAATTATCAATCCATACGAACCATGTTTATCCTTTCAATCGACTGGATGAGGATGCACTCACGCTCGAGGCAGAAGGCCCGGGCACGCACGCCCGATCAACCCCAGTCAAAGGAACCAAGCACCATGGCCACCCCGTACAGCCCCAACGACCAGGCTCGCCGCGAACTCGGCGCTTTCCTCCTGCGCATCTCCCTCGGCGTGATGTTCATCGCCCATGCATGGCTCAAGTATTTCGTGTTCACGCTGCCCGGGACGGCCCAGTTCTTCGGGTCGCTCGGACTGCCTCCCGCGCTGGGCTACTTCACGTTCGGAGCCGAACTCGTCGGCGGCATCCTGCTGGTACTGGGCGTCTACGGCCGCTACGTCGCGCTCGCGCTCGTGCCGATCCTGCTCGGCGCTACCTGGGCGCACATCGGCAACGGTTGGACGTTCTCGGCGCTGAATGGCGGCTGGGAGTACCCCGCGTTCCTGTCAGCGGCTGCCATCGTGCAGTTCCTGATCGGCGACGGCGCGTTTGCGCTGCGCCGGTCCGAGAGCATGACTCGTGCGCGCCCCGGCACTGCCGCGCCCGCGACCGCCTGATCACGACGCATCGATCACCACTCCATCGTCTCCACAACCAGGGAAGACTCAACCCATGAAGCTCTACTACACGCCCGGCGCCTGCTCGCAGGCCCCGCACATTGCGCTCAACGAACTCGGCCTCGCGTTCCAGCCGGTCAAGGTAGACCTCGTCAAGCACACGCTGCCGGACGGCACCGACTTCTACTCGATCAATCCCAAGGGCTACGTGCCGATGCTCGAACTGGACGATGGCACGCGGCTCACGGAAGTGGGCGTCCTGCTGCAGTACATCGCCGACCAGAAGCCGGGCACGGTCGCGCCCGTCTTCGGCACCAGGGCGCGCTGGCAGCTGATGGAGTGGCTCAACTTCATCTCGACAGAAGTGCACAAGGGCTTCGGCCCATTGTGGAACCCGCAGACACCGGCCGATGTGCGTGAGCGGGCTGTGCAGGCGCTCGGCAACCGGTTCACGTTCATATCGAAGACGCTCGAGCAACAGCCGTTCCTGACGGGTGACGCGTTCTCGATTGCCGACGCCTATCTGTGGGTCGTGCTGAACTGGGCCGACTATCACAAGGTCGACCTCGCGTCGTGGCCCGCCTTGCAGCAGTTCCGTGCGCGCGTCGCCGCGCGTCCGGCAGTGCAGGCAACGCTGAAGGCCGAAGGCCTGGTCAAGTAGCGCACGTCTCAACTCCCCCGCTTCCGGCTGCCTCCCCCGCCGCAAGCGGGGCGGGTTCAGGGCAAGGGCAAGAGGACGATCTCGATGCAACGTTTACCC
>JBAVJR010000057.1:0-2112 GCA_049687855.1 Steroidobacteraceae bacterium
CTTTCGCGCTGTCGTTCGACGAGATCATCGTCACGCTGTTCACGGCCGGGCACGAACGCACCCTGCCGATCTGGTTCTACAGCGAATTGTTCCGGCCGCGCGAGCGGCCCGTCACCAACGTCGTCGCCGTCGTCGTCATCCTCGTCACGCTCGTTCCGATCCTGCTCGCGTACTACCTGACGCGGCCGGACGAGCAGTCGCAGGGTAACTGACGCACTGCGCTGTCCTGCAACACTCCCAAGAGGCGGATCCATGCAAACCAAGCTCCTGATCAACGGCAAGCTCGTCGCGGGCGAAGGCAAGGTCGAGGACGTGCTGAACCCAGCCACCGGCAAGGTGCTGGCGCGGGTTCCTGAAGCCTCCCGCGGCCAGATCGACGCGGCCGTGAAGGCGGCCGACGCTGCATTCGAGGGCTGGGCGCGCACGGCACCGAAAGACCGCGCGTACCTGCTGCTCAAGCTTGCCGATCGCATCGAGGCCGACGGCGCCGCGTTCGCGAAAGTGGAATCGCAGAACTGCGGCAAGCCGCTCGCGGCTGCGCTCAACGACGAGATCCCTGCCATCGCCGACGTGTTCCGCTTCTTCGCCGGCGCGTGCCGAACGATGACGGGAGCCGTGGCAGGTGAATATCTCGCCGGGTTCACCAGCATGATTCGCCGCGACCCGATCGGCGTCGTTGCCTCGATCGCGCCGTGGAATTACCCGCTGATGATGGCGGCCTGGAAGCTCGGCCCGGCGCTCGCCGCGGGCAACACCGTCGTGCTGAAGCCCTCCGAGCAGACCCCGCTCACGGCGCTGAAGCTCGGTGAGTTGCTCGCCGAGATTTTCCCTGCCGGCGTGGTGAACGTCGTCTGCGGCCGCGGCCGCAGTGTCGGCGCGCCGCTGACGCGGCACCCCAAGGTGCGCATGATCTCGCTGACCGGCGACGTCGCGACGGGCGGCAGGATCCTCATGCAGGCCGCGGACGGCATCAAGCGCACTCACCTGGAACTTGGCGGCAAGGCACCCGTGATCGTGTTCGACGATGCAGACGTCCAGAGTGTCGTCGAGGGCGTGCGCACCTTCGGCTACTACAACGCGGGCCAGGACTGCACGGCCGCCTGCCGCATCTATGCGGGCGCGAAGGTATACGACAGGCTCGTCGCCGACCTCTCGAGCGCGGTGAGCACGATCAAGACCGGGCTGCAGACGGCGAAGGGCGTGGAGATGGGCCCGCTGATCAGCGCCGAGCAACGCGATCGGGTCGCGGGTTTCGTGAAGCGCGCGCAGCGGCAGAAGCACATCGAGATCACCGCGGGTGGCCGTCCTTCCGCAGGCGGCGGCTTCTTCTTCGAGCCGACCGTGATCGCGAATGCGCGCCAGAGCGACGAGATCGTGCAGCGCGAAGTGTTCGGACCCGTCGTCTCGGTCACGCGCTTCAAGGAGACGGACGATGCCGTGAAGTGGGCCAACGATTCGGAGTACGGGCTCGCGTCGTCGGTGTGGACGCAGGACGTCGGCAAGGCGATGACCGTCGCGTCACGCCTGCAATACGGCTGCACCTGGATCAACACGCACTTCATGCTGGTGAGCGAGATGCCGCACGGCGGCCTGAAGCGCTCCGGCTACGGCAAGGATCTATCGGCGTACGCGCTCGAGGATTACACGGTGGTGCGTCACGTCATGGCTAGACTTTAGGCCCTGCTCACATAGGGTTAGGCGGCTAACCTCTCCCGATCGGCACGAGTTGTAAGGTGCGTGCAATGAATCTGTCACAGCATCGACCTGACCGGGGGTGCACGATGCCTGCCGTCAAGCGAGCCATTCTCCAGGGTGAGCCTGACTCAGGCCGAGAGGCAGCATCAGCCAATAGATGGCAGCAGGGACGGATGCGTTAAGTCCTCGACGTCGACCGCAGACCGGAGCAGGAACCCCCCGTCCTGCTCCGGTTTTTTATGCCCCGAACTCGGCGAGCAGCCTGTCGATCATCCCTTCCGCCTGCCGGCCGTAGCCGCCGCCGAAGAGATTGAAGTGATTCAGCACGTGATACAGGTTGTAGAGCGTGCGACGCGTGCCGGCAGCCTGGTCGAGCGGCCATGCCAACTGGTAGGCAGCGTAGAAGCGCGGCCCGAA
>JBAVJR010000058.1:0-1810 GCA_049687855.1 Steroidobacteraceae bacterium
GCCCTGGGCCGAGAGCGGCTCGCTGCGGTGCTGGTACGTGGCGGTGGCGAGCCAGACGGCCCCGATGACGTAACAGGCGACGGCGATCAGTGGCAGCAGCAAGCGCGGGGACCAGCGTGGCTTTGGACGACTGGCATGATGCCATGGACCCGACAGGCTGAGGAGGACGGTAAACCCGGTCCCTGCACGCCCTATAATCGCGCACTTGCAGTCCGGCCCCCGGGCCGGCGCCGCCCCATCGAGGTTCGCAGCGCGTGTTCGACAAGCTTTCCGCCCGTTTAGCGTCCGTCGTCGAAGGCCTCCGGGGCCGGGGCCGGCTGACCGAAGAAAACATCTCCGACACTCTGCGCCAGGTCCGCATGGCGCTACTCGAGGCCGACGTCGCGCTGCCGGTCGTCAAGACCTTCATCGACGGCGTCAAGGCGCAGGTTGTCGGCCAGGAAATCCACAAGAGCCTCACGCCCGGCCAGGCGCTGATCAAGGTCATCCACGACGAACTCGTCCGCGTGATGGGCGAGGGCGTGCGCCCGCTCAACCTGCGCGCGCAACCGCCCGCCATCATTCTGCTCGCCGGTCTGCAAGGCGCGGGCAAGACGACCACCGCGGCGAAGATCGCGCTGTGGCTCAAGACGCGGGAAAAGAAGCGCGTCCTGCTCGTGTCGACCGACGTGCGCCGCCCGGCCGCACTGCTGCAGCTGGAGCGACTCGGCCAGCAGCTCGAGATCGCCGTCGCTCCGGCGAGCCCGACGCAACAGCCGCTGCAGATCGCGCTGGATGCGCTGGTCGAGGCCAGGCGCGGCGTCTACGACGTGTTGCTCGTGGATACGGCCGGCCGCCTGCATGTCGACGAGGAGATGATGGCGGAGGTGCGCGAGCTCTCCGTGGCGCTGAACCCGATCGAGACGTTGTTCGTGGTCGACAGCATGGCGGGCCAGGACGCCGTGAACGCAGCGCGCTCGTTCGGTGCCGCGCTGAACCTCACGGGCGTCGTGCTGACCAAGGCGGACGGCGACGCGCGCGGCGGCGCGGCCCTGTCGGTGCGGCAGATCACGGGCCAGCCGATCCTGTTCGTCGGCACGGGCGAGAAACCCGACGCCCTGGAGGCATTCCAGCCCGACCGCATGGCTTCGCGCATCCTCGGCATGGGCGACGTGTTGTCGCTGGTGGAGCAGGTCACCCGCCAGGTCGACCGCGAGGAGGCCGAAAAGCTGGCCCGGAAGGTCGCCTCGGGCAAGGATTTCAATCTCGAGGACCTCCTGGGGCAGTTGCGCCAGATCGAGCAGATGGGCGGCATGGCCGCATTGATGGACAAGCTGCCCGCCCAGCTGGCCGCCAAGGCCGGCCAGATGCCGCAGGGCAACGAAAAGGAGGTCAAGCGCCAGATCGCGATCATCTGCTCGATGACCCCCAGGGAACGCCGGTTCCCGAAGAACATCGACGGCTCGCGCAAGCGCCGGATCGCCTCGGGTTCGGGCACCCACGTGGCCGAAATCAACAGGTTGCTCAAGAACTTCCTGCAGATGCAGAAGATGATGAAGGGCATGGGCAAGGGCGGCCTGGGCCGCATGATGCGGTCGATGGCGGGGCGCATGCCGCCCGGCCTGCGCTAAGGAAGGACAGGAAGGACAGGAAGGGCAGGAAGGACGGGAAGGTCAAGAAGGACAGGAAGGCTCGGAAGGTCGGCACCATCCTGATTCCTGTCCTTCCCGTCCTTCCCGTCCTTCCCGTCCTTCCTGTCCTTCCTGCCCTTCCTGCCCTTCCTGCCCTTCCTGCCCTTCCTTCAAGTATTTCTTTTCCTTCGAATTTTGTT
>JBAVJR010000059.1:0-2227 GCA_049687855.1 Steroidobacteraceae bacterium
CGTGTACGCCCCGCCCTTCGCCTTGAAATTCTGGTACTCGCCGTCGACGCATTCCATCATCAGCCGGCGCAGCAGGCCCTTGGTGTCCTGCTGCAACAACGGATCCCAGCGCGAACCCCACACCACCTTGATGACGTTCCAGCCCGCGCCGAGAAAGGCGGCTTCGAGTTCCTGGATGATCTTGCCGTTGCCGCGCACCGGCCCGTCGAGCCGCTGCAGGTTGCAGTTGATGACGAAGACCAGGTTGTCGAGCTTCTCGCGCACGGGCATGGTGATCGCGCCGAGCGACTCCGGTTCGTCCATTTCGCCGTCGCCGAGGAAGGCCCAGACCTTGCGATCGCTCACCGGCACGATCCCGCGGTGCTCGAGGTAGCGCACGAACCGTGCCTGGTAGATCGCCATCATCGGGCCGAGGCCCATCGACACGGTCGGAAACTGCCAGAAGTCCGGCATCAGCCACGGGTGCGGATACGACGACAGGCCGCCGCCTACTTCCTCGCGGAAGCGGTTCAACTGGTCTTCCGTGAGACGGCCTTCGAGGTAGGCGCGCGCGTAGATGCCGGGCGCGGAGTGGCCCTGGATGAAGACCATGTCGCCGGGATGCTGCTCGCTCGGGGCACGCCAGAAGTGGTTGAAACCGACTTCATAGAGCGTCGCCGCCGAGGCATAGCTCGCGAGGTGGCCGCCGTACTCCGAACTCTGGCGGTTGGCCTGCACGACCATCGCCATCGCGTTCCAGCGCAGATACGCCTCGATGCGGCGTTCGAGCGCCCGATCACCCGGGTACTCGAGTTCCTGCCCGGTCGAGATGGTGTTGACGTAGGCCGTGTTCGGCTTGAACGGCAGGTACGCACCGGAACGGCGCGTGAAATCGATGATGCGCTCGAGCAGGTAGTGCGCCCGCCCGGATCCCTGCGTCTTCAGCACGGAATCGATGGATTCCAGCCATTCGCGCGTCTCTGCAGGATCGGCATCGTCGATCTTGGACGTTTCGAACATCAGTTTAAGGTCTCCATCCGTGTCGAAAACGCGGCGCCGGCCGGTGGGTGGTAATGATTTGCCCGGCACGGCCTGTTAGCATGCCGCCGCGCCGGAGCGCGCGTAATCGGCTCGCGCGCTGCACGCAGACTGCGTCCGGCAATGATCCGGTCCGGGCCGATCAGGGTCAAGGTTTTCCCCATGCAAAGAGTGATTCCGCCCGAGCTGAAGATCGACGTGACGGCGAAGCCGCTCGTCCTGTCTGGCGCGACGCTGTCGCGTGCCGATGGCGCGGTCGTCCTGCTCGAAATGACGGCCAGCCCGGGTAAAGCGGTCCAGAAGCTGCCAGAGGCAGCCCTGTGGCGAAAATTGCTGCGGGCGCATCAGCGCAGCGGCCAGGAATCGCCGATCCTCGTGACGCGGCTGCCCAACCGCAGCCAGACGCTGGTCGTGGTCGGATTCGTGAAGCCGGGCGCTTCCGGATTCGAACGCCTCGAACTCGCGGGCAAGCTCGCCAAGGAAGTGCTGCAACCTGGCGTTGCGCGCCTGCAGCTGCATGCAAACGAATTCACCGCCCCGGGTGAGCGGGCGGCTGCGCTCGAAGCCGTGCTGAGCGCGGTGCTCGCGCACGCGGCACCGATGCCGGAGCAGAAATCGAAGCCTACCGGCGCGCACGACCTGTCGCACGTCGACATCGCGGATCGGGCATCGCCGCTGTACGACCGCAGCCGGGCCATCGCGGCGGGCAACCACCTCGCGCGCTGGCTTGCCGCCCTGCCGCCCAATGTGCTCGGCTCGATTGCCTATCGTGCGGCGCTGCAGGAACTCGCGCGCCGCGAAGGCTGGTCGTTCAAGTTCTATGGCATCCCCCAGCTCGAGAAAATCGGCGCCGGTGCATTCCTCGCCGTGGCGCGCGCCAATCCTCATCGGGGCGCGGGCATCGTGCGTCTCACCTACAAGCCGAAACGCACGCGCCCCACGGGGGCAAGCAAGGGCGCGGCCGGGATTGCGCTCGTCGGCAAGGGCATCTGCTTCGACACCGGCGGCATCAACCTCAAGGCCCACGCCGGCATGTACCTGATGCACGGCGACATGCAGGGCAGCGCCGTCGCAGTCGGTACCCTGCTCGCCTGCGCGCGCAGCGGACTCGGCGCCGACGTCGACTGCTGGCTCGCGCTCACAGAGAACGAGATCGGGCCGCGCGCCTACCGCCCGCAGGACATCGTGCGCGCGTCGAACGGCGTCACGA
>JBAVJR010000060.1:0-5010 GCA_049687855.1 Steroidobacteraceae bacterium
AATACGCACCGGCTCCGAAGCCTGCCGACCTGGTCTGGACGCGCAAGGAAGCACTGCGCGAAACGCAGGCCAAGGTGACCAGCCTCGAAGCCAGGCGTGCTGTTGCGTCCCGGGAGACCCGCTCCGACTGAGCGGGATTCAGGCGCACCCGGTCTCGTCATCCCAAGGTCACGAAACCACCATAAGCGGTCAGCGCATCGTCGCGGGTGAGCAGCAGGGCCGATTCGGCCTGGGCCTGTGCGATCAGCATGCGGTCGAACGGATCGCCGTGCAGGCGGGGCAGGGAAGCTGCCACGACCGCGTGCAGGCCAGCGATCCCGAGATTCTTGAACCCCGCTGGTTCCAGCGCTTCCAGGATCTGGCGTGGATCGCAGTCGAGCCGCCCAATCGCGTGCTTGATGCCGACCTCCCAGATCGACGCTGCGCTGACCAGGACCTCATTGTCGTCGATCAGTTCGCGCTCGCGAGGCGACAGTCGTTGCGGATCGAGCAATGCCCAGAGGAGTACGTGCGTATCGATAAGCACACGCACTTACCTGGCCTCGAAAGTCTCGAGTATCCCCGCGGGGAGCGGGGCGTCGAAGTCGTCCGGAATGGCGAACGTGCCTCGCAGCAGCCCAAGGTGCTTCTTCTGCACCACCGGTGCCAGCGGCACGAGCTTCGCCACGGGTCGTCCCGCCTTGGCGATGATGACCTCGTTGCCTCCGGCCGCGACCTCTTCGACGATCCGGGACAGGTGCGTCTTGGCCTGATGGATATTGATGACGGTGGGGGCAGCCATGGCCTGACCTGTACCTGAGTGAACTAAGGTTAGTTTAGTGATCGTTCCGCCTATCGCAAGTGCCATTTCACCTTGCTACGCGGCAAAACTGCGATTTCCCGCACGGTCGGCACGTCGTCCGTGCCTGGCCGTCTGCTAGAATTACCCGCTGGCAGGCGCTCCGTGCCGACAAAAACGCATTTACACTCAAGGGCTTACGCGTGAAAGTTACAGTATTCGGTTCGGGTTATGTCGGCCTGGTCACGGGCGCCTGCTTTGCCGAAGCGGGCAATCACGTCGTCTGCGTCGATATCGACGCCGGCAAGGTGGCGCGCCTGCAGGCGGGCGAGATACCCATCCACGAGCCGGGCCTCGACGTCCTGGTCAAGCGCAACTTCGACAAGGGCCGGTTGAAGTTCACGACCGATGCCGAAGAGGGCATCCGCCACGGCTTGTTCCAGTTCATCGCCGTTGGCACGCCGCCCGAAGAGGATGGCTCCGCCGACCTCTCGCACGTACTGGCAGTCGCCGAAACGATCGGGCGGCACATGACCGAGTACCGCATCGTCGTCGACAAGTCGACGGTGCCGGTCGGTACCGCGGACAAGGTCAGGGAGCGCATCGAGCAGACGCTCGGCGAGCGCGGCACAGTGCTGGAATTCGACGTGGTCTCGAACCCCGAGTTCCTCAAGGAGGGCGCGGCGATCAACGACTTCATGAAGCCGGATCGAGTGGTCGTCGGCACCGACAACCCGCGCACTGCCGAGTTGCTCAAGACGCTGTACGATCCATTCACGCGCAGCCGCGACCGCATGATCGTCATGGACGTGCGATCGGCCGAGCTCACGAAATACGCAGCCAATGCGATGCTGGCCACGAAGATCAGCTTCATGAACGAGATCGCCAACCTGGCCGAACGCATGGGCGCCGACATCGAAAAGGTCCGGGTCGGCATCGGTTCGGACCCGCGCATCGGGTACAGCTTCATCTACCCGGGTGCCGGCTACGGCGGCTCGTGTTTCCCCAAGGACGTGAAGGCACTGGTCCACAGCGCCGGCGAGCACAAGTTCGACGCACAGCTGCTGCGTGCGGTCGAAGCCGTCAACAAGAACCAGAAGCAGGTCGTTTACCGCAAGATCCGCGACTATTTTGGCGGCAAGCTCAAGGGCAAGACCATCGCGCTCTGGGGCCTGGCGTTCAAGCCGAATACCGACGACATGCGCGAAGCGCCTGCTCGCGAGCTGATGGAAGCGCTCTGGGCCGCCGGTGCGACCGTGCGTGCCTACGATCCGGTCGCCATGGGCGAGGTCGGGCGCATCTACGGCCAGCGCGACGACCTCGAGCTCGTCGCCGACGCCGAAGCGGCGCTCGACGGCGCCGATGCCCTCGCGATCATCACGGAGTGGCAGGAGTTCCGCAGCCCGGATTTCGGCACCATCCGCGACAAGCTGTCGAACCCGGTCATCTTCGATGGCCGCAACATTTACGACCCGGGCCTCGTGAAGTCGTTCGGGTTGCGGTATTTCGGCATCGGCCGCAATTCCTGAGCCGGGAACCCGACATGCTCACTCCGCTGATCCTGTCTGGCGGCTCTGGCACGCGCCTGTGGCCGCTCTCCCGTGAGCTTTATCCGAAGCAGCTGCTGCCCCTGGTCGGCGACAAGACGATGTTGCAGGAGACGGCCGCGCGTGTGAGCGGCCTGCCAGACCTCGCCTCACCCATCGTGGTCTGCAACGAAAGCCATCGCTTCGTCGTGGCGGAACAGATGCAGGAGTCCGGCACGACGCCGCAGGCGATCATCCTCGAGCCGGTCGGTCGCAATACCGCGCCGGCCGTAGCGGTCGCCGCGCTCGTCGCGCTCGATCGTGCGCGCAAGGGCAAGGGCGGCAACGAGGCCGACCCCGTCCTGCTCGTGCTGCCGGCCGATCACGTCATCCGCGACCCGCAGGCGTTCCGGTCGGCCGTAGCGGCAGGACGAACAGCCGCTGCAGCCGGCAAACTGGTCACGTTCGGCGTTGTGCCGGATCGCGCGGAAACCGGCTACGGTTACATTCGTCGCGCCCAGGGTGACGGTCCGGTGTACCCCGTCCGGCAGTTCGTCGAGAAGCCCGACGCGGCGACGGCGCAGACCTACGTCGAATCGGGTGAGTACTACTGGAACAGCGGCATGTTCATGTTCCGCGCCCGCGCGTATCTGGCGGAGCTGAAGCTCCATGCACCGGCGATGCTGTCCGCCTGTGAGGACGCCGTCGCGGCCGCAACTCGCGACCTGGACTTCACGCGCCTGCCCGCCGAGGAATTCGGCGCCTGTCCCAGCGACTCCATCGACTATGCAGTAATGGAAAAGACGGACTCGGCGGTGGTCGTGCCGCTCGACGCCGGCTGGAGCGACGTGGGTTCCTGGTCGGCCCTGCAGGACGCCCTCCCGCGCGACGACGCGGGCAACGTCGTGACCGGTGACGTGCTGGTCGAGGACTCGAGCGGCTGTTACCTGCATTCGACCAGCCGCCTGATCGGCGCCGTGGGGCTCAAGGATCACGTCGTCGTCGAGACCAAGGATGCCGTGCTGGTGGCGCCGCGCGACCGCGTGCAGGACGTCAAGGCGTTGGTCACCCACCTCAAGGCGCAGGGACGCTACGAGACGGCGTCGCACCGCGAGGTGTTCCGCCCGTGGGGAAGTTACGACAGCATCGACCACGGCGATCGCTTCCAGGTGAAGCGCCTGGTCGTGAAGCCGGGCGCGACCATGTCGCTGCAGTTGCATCACCACCGTGCCGAGCACTGGATCGTCGTGTCGGGGACGGCGCAGATCACCCGTGGCGAGGAGACTTTCCTCCTCGGTGAGAACGAATCCACCTACATCCCGGTGGGCACGAAGCACCGGATCGCGAACCCGGGTAAAGTCACGCTGCACATCATCGAAGTGCAGTCCGGCAGTTACCTCGGCGAGGACGACATCGTCCGCTTCGAGGACGTCTACGGCAGGGAAGGGACGACAAAGTGAATCCGATCACGATCCAGGGTTTCAAGGCCTACGACCTGCGCGGTCGCATTCCGGACGAACTGAACGAGGACGTCGCGTATCGCGTCGGCCGCGCCTACGCGGAATTCGTGAAGCCAAAGCGTGTCGTCGTCGGCCGCGACATCCGGCTCTCGAGCGAGTTGCTCTGCAAGGCGCTCGAACAGGGCTTGCTGGACTCCGGCGTCGACGTCTACGACATCGGCCTCTGCGGCACCGAGGTCGTCTACTTCGCGACGTTCGCGCGCGAGATGGATGGCGGCATCATGGTCACGGCGAGCCACAACCCGCCGGACTACAACGGCATGAAGTTCGTGCGCGAGGGCTCGCGTCCGATCAGCGGCGACAATGGCCTGCAGGACATCCGGCGCATCGCCGAGCAGGGTGCATTCACGAAGCCGTCGCGCATTGGCGAGCGCTTCGCCGTCGACATCATGCCGGAGTACATCGAGCACCTGCTCACGTACGTCGACCGCCCGAAACTCAAGCCCCTGAAGGTCGTGGTGCACGCAGGCAACGGCGGCGCGGGCCTGATCATAGACAAGCTCGAGCAGTATCTGCCCTTCAGGTTCATCAAGGTGCACCACGAGCCGGACGGCACGTTCCCCAACGGCGTGCCGAACCCGATGCTGATCGAGAACCACGCGGCACCGGTCGAGGCGCTGCGCAGGCACGGCGCCGACTGCGCGATCTCCTGGGACGGGGACTACGACCGCTGCTTCTTCTTCGACGAGAAGGGCTCGTTCATCGAAGGGTATTACATCGTCGGCTTGCTGGCAGCTGCGTTCCTGCAGCGCTACCCCGGCAGCAGGATCGTCCACGACCCGCGCCTTACCTGGAACACGCTCGACATCGTGCAGCGCATGGGAGGCGAGGCGGTGCAGTCCAAGTCGGGCCACGCCTTCATCAAGCAGACGATGCGCGAGGTCGACGGCGTGTATGGCGGCGAGATGAGCGCGCACCATTACTTCCGCGACTTCGCGTACTGCGACAGCGGCATGATTCCGTGGCTGCTCGTCCTGCAGCTGATCTGCGCGAGCGGCAAGCCGCTGTCGGAACTCGTCGGCGAGCGCATCCGGCTGTTCCCGGCCAGCGGTGAGATCAATCGCCGGGTTCCCGATGCGAAACAGACCATCGCCGCGGTGCTCGAGAAGTACGGCCCGATGGCGAAGGCCCGCGACCACACCGACGGCGTCAGCGTCGAGTTCGACCAGTGGCGGTTCAACCTGCG
>JBAVJR010000061.1:0-4127 GCA_049687855.1 Steroidobacteraceae bacterium
GAACCGGGCAGCCGCCGCGTCTGCATCACGCCGGCAGGCGTCACCAGCCGCGTGGACTCCACGAAGTCGTCGATGTGCGTGTACAGCGTGGCGTAATGGCCGCCCGCCCGTGTCGCGATCCACCCACCGAGCGATGAGAACTCGAAGCTCTGCGGGAAGTGCCGCAGCGTGAGACCGTGCGCTTTCAATTGCGTCGCCAGTTCGGGACCGAGCGCCCCCGCCTGGATGCGTGCTGCCCGGCTGACCGGGTCAACTTCCAGCACCTGGTTGAGACGCTCGAGATCGATCGACACGGTCCCCGCATAGCCGCTGCCAACGGCGGCCTCGACACCGCCGCAGACACTGCTGCCACCGCCGTAAGGAATCACGGCGACGTTGCACGCCTGGGCCCAGTCGAGGATGTCGACGACGGCCCGCTCGTCTTCCGGATAGGCTACCCAGCCGGGTGCCGAGGGCGGTCGGCGCAGCCACATGCGGGCACAGTCGGCGTAGCTCTTGCCGCCGCTGTGGTTGAGGCGGTCGAGCGGCAATGCCGAGAAACTGGCGACGAGTGTCGCAGGTGGCGCAACGCGTGGCGGCGCAAGTTCGAACTCTTCGACGCGCGGCACCGGCTTGTCTACGAAGTGGGCCCCGACGCTTGCCACCATGGCCTGGACGATCGCGTGTTCGCGCGGGTCGAGCGCGGCATCGGCCAGTCCCCAGCCCCAGAAACGACGTGGCGGCCGGCGTGACAGTGAGGAATTCGCGTTCATGACGGCCCCCGCAGGACGAGTGGTGCGGATTAGCTGCGATGCCGAAGACTACGCCTTCAGTCGCGGTCCGGCGCCCCGGCGGAAAGTAGTGTCGGTTGGCAAGCGTGGGCGGCGGAACCTGTGCAACCTGATCGCCTGATTGCGCGAACCGCAGTTCGCACATTTCTGATCCTTCACGAAAGAAAATGCGACCGCGGACCAATGAGCCGCTAGCGCAGGATCGGGGTCTTCCGGTATCCGTGATTTATAAGCTACAATCGTGCAGCGATCGCCCGTCGAACTGTCCATCTATCAGACGGCAGACGGTCGCCAGCCATTCGCCGAATGGTTCCAGCGCCTCGCGGACCGCTGAGAGAGCAAGAAAGTGCCTGGAAGAAGCAAGAAGGCGACCAAGCGAGTGACCCGCCGGTCACGT
Organism: Steroidobacteraceae bacterium; assembly: GCA_049687855.1. Lineage (GTDB taxonomy): Bacteria > Pseudomonadota > Gammaproteobacteria > Steroidobacterales > Steroidobacteraceae > RPQJ01. Next base: position 1,168 of record JBAVJR010000061.1, read on the forward strand.
GGCACCACTGGAACGTCCTACGACCAGTGGGCGCGCAACACGCTGGCGGCAGATGCCGAGTTGACCGGCGAGTACCTGCGAGAAGTTCTAGAGCAGTCCGACACGCCCGAAGAATTGTTGCTCGGCCTTCGACGCATTGCGGAGGCGCAAGGCATGTCTCGGGTGGCCGAGGCCGCAGGGCTCAGCCGCGAGAGCCTGTATCGCTCGCTTTCCGCGGCCGGCAACCCGCGCCTCTCTACGTTGGTGGCCGTGCTGCGCGTGGCAGGACTGAAGTTGTCCGTCCGGCCGGCAGCGTGACCTGCGGTCAGCGAAGGGCAGTCGAATCCTGAAAGCGGTGCACGAGACAGCGCTCGACCTGCATGCGGCGGGATTCATCGACAAGCGACGCATGCGAAAGTACGAGGCGCTCTGCCTCGACCCGTTGCCGGAGTATTCGAGCGGTCGTATCCGCGAGCTGCGGGACCGACGCCGCGTGAGCCAGGCTGTGTTCGCTGCCATTCTCAATACCAGCCTGTCCACGGTGCGGCAGTGGGAGATCGGCGAGAAGCGGCCGAGCTGAAACCGCGCAAACACCATCGATTCGGTGATCGCGAACTTGTAACCTATACGTTACGGTCGGCTTGTGGTAGAAGTCCTCAAGTACACCGACCGGAACGGTCGTTCGCCGTTCGAGCGCTGGTTCGTTCGGCTGCGTGACGAAGCTGCGCAGGCCGCCATCCTGATCAGGCTTCGCCGATTGGCGCTCGGTCTTGCGGGCGACACCAGGTCAGTTGGGGCTGGCGTCTTCGAACTGCGGGTACACATCGGTCCCGGCTATCGCGTGTATTTCGCCTGGGAAGGGCCGGACCAGGTCCTGCTGCTAGGCGGGGGAGCAAAGGCTACACAGGCGATCGACATCGCCACGGCACGGCAGCGCCTGATTGCGCACCGAGGAAAGGTAAAGCACTGATGCCCACGCGAAAGTTCGAGACCACCGACTACCTTCGCACCGACCGGCAGATCGCGGCCTATCTGGATGCAGCCCTTACGGACGGGGACCCGCGGGTCCTCTTGCAGGCGGTACGTGACGTCGCAGCGGTTCGCGGTGGCATGGCGGCATTGGCTCGCCGAGCAGGCATTCCGCGCGAGAGCCTGTACCGGATGTTGTCGAGTCGCGGTAATCCAAGCTATGCGGCGGTACGCTCGATCCTTGGTGCCGTCGGCTTGCGACTGTCAGTTGAGCCAGGCATCAAGCGGCCCAGTCGGTCTACCCGTGCGGCTTGAGCAGCGGTTTCACCGGAGCCACCCGTCGCAGCCAATCGCAGATTGCGACCGTCAAATGAACAAGCGAGGTGACACTGCCGCAACGCGTGCCGCTGGGCTCACCGCATGAATTGCCGCAGCGACTTCCCAACGGAGAGCAGCTGCGCGCCGGTCATGCCGAGGCTGGCGGATTGCTCCACGACAAAGCCTGCCTTGGCGACCTTGAGTGGCTGGAGAAAAAAGTAGTCGAGGCCACCGTTGGTGAGTTCCACGGCGATGTCGGCCAGCGCGCCACGATGCACGGTGGGACACCGCGGTGTTTACCTGCCGCCTGCCGTGAAAAAAAAGGCGGGCCCCTGAGGAGCCCGCCCTTGCCAGCTCGGCTTGCGCTGAGCGGCCGATCAGTTCCTGACTGCGTCCTGCATCGATTCGCCCGCATTCTCGACGGCCTTGCCGGTCGCGTCGACTGCGTCCGCAGTGACTTCCTTGGTCTTGTCGACCGCGTCTGCAGCAGCCTCCTTGGTGGCGTCCGCGGCAGCGTCAACGGCCTCGCCGGCCCGGTCCACAGCCTGGCCCGCGGCATCACTGGCGTCAGAGGCCGCTTCGGCGGCCGGGTCTTCCTTCTTGGCGCAACCAGCCAGGGCCAGGGTGGCGAGTGCGGCGACGAGTACGATCTTGATCATGGAATAACTCCCCTAAGTAAGCGGACCGGAAGGGGAGTCTGGCAGGAGCGGGCCGCGCCGACTGTACGCCACCGCACACGAGCGGACTTGCCGTTGAGCCCTGGCAGCGGCGCTCCGTGACCGTCCGCTACCGAACGGACGCAGCCGCCATCCTGGCCTAAAAGTCACTCATCCAATCGCGGCGCGAGTCTCGCGCTCGTCGACTCGTCCACTCAACCAGGTGAGGCACATGAACCTATCCGCCACCGCAATTCCGAAAGCGTCGATCAGCCCCACTGCAGTGCCTGCGGACAGCGTGCGCCTGCACATCGAAGACAGCGGCGGCAGCGGCCGACCGGTGGTGCTGATCCATGGCTGGCCGTTGTCGGCGCAGGCCTGGGAGCCGCAGGTGCCGGTGCTGCGTGCCGCAGGCTTGCGCGTGGTGGCCTATGACCGCAGGGGCTTCGGCCGCTCGGACAAACCTGCATCAGGCTACAGCTACGACACGCTGGCCGACGACCTGCAGCGCGTCATGGACCAGTGCGACCTGCAGGACGTGACGCTGGTGGGTTTCTCGATGGGCGGCGGCGAAGTGGCGCGCTACATCGGTCGCCACGGTGAATCGCGCCTGCACAGCGTGGTGTTTGCCGCGGCCGTGCCACCGTACCTGATGCAGACGGCCGACAACCCGGACGGGCCGCTGACGCCCGCGAAGGCGCAGCAGAAGAAGCAGGAGTTCGAGCAGGACCGCGATGCCTATTTCGACCAGTTCACCCGGGCTTTCTTCACGGCCAACGGTGTGCTGAAGGTCAGCGAGGCGCAGCGTGGCGAGGCGATCGCCCTGTGCCAGCAGTCGGCGCAGCATTCGGCGCTGGCCTGCATGGATTCCTTCGCCACCACCGACTTCCGCAACGACCTGAAGCAGGTGACGGTGCCCACGCTGGTGATCCACGGCGACGCCGATGCGATCGTGCCCATCGAGGGCTCGGGACTGCGCACACACCGCGCGGTGCCCCACAGCAAGCTGGTGACGGTGGGCGGTGCGCCGCACGGGCT
>JBAVJR010000062.1:0-4040 GCA_049687855.1 Steroidobacteraceae bacterium
GCCCGGTTGTCCACGTCGGTGAACTGCAGGCCAAAATCGACGCTCTCGACGAAGCTGGTGTCGAACTCGAAGTTGCCCGAGAACCGGCCCTGATTGATGTCCATCTCCGAGAAGTTGTTCACGAACACGCTGCCGGTGACGATCATGTCATCCGGGGACAACGGGTCGGACAGCCCTAGCTCGAGGACCGGCATGCGATCCTTGTCAAAGTAGCCGGTTGTGCGGTTGCGAGTGAATGCCGCGATGGCCAGCAGCGCCGAGCTACCGTACTTGCTGTTCGGGCTGTTTTCGGCCGATGAATCGTGGTAGTCGAGTTCCAGCGACAGGCGGTCGTTGACCTCCCACTCGAGATTGAAGCCGAGCGACTTGTTCTCGTTCTTGAAGGCGTCGGTGCCGGTGCCCATCGCAAAGTCGGAGTTGGTGGAGTTCTCGGTGTACGTCAACGGCGTGGCGTTCGGGCCATCGGTCCACAGGGTCTCCTGTCCGCCGAAATTGAACCAGGCGGACAGGTTGTTGTAGGTGCGGTCCAGTTCCAGCTCGGAGTATGTGTAGTCGATGGTAGCGGTGACGTTTTCCACCGGCCGGACCTGGAAGGTCAGCTGGCCATTGGTACGTGTGCGGTCGTAGTCAGCCAACTCGTAACCAATGACCTGCGGCACGGAGTAGATGTCCCCCGGACCGGGCCTGTTCTGCTGGTTGGGGTCACCCGCCGGCGGGATTCCGCCCCACTCGGACGGACCCTGGCCGCACCAGCAGTTGTCGGTCTCGCCGCTGTACGTACGCCAGCCGCCGACGCTCGCCGTGGCGCCGCCACTCTCGCGCTCCTGACGGACCACAGACAGGGAAACGCCGATCCGGTCGTCCCAGAAGGTGTCCGAGATCAGGCCGGATAGCTCGGGCGTCCAGCTGGCGTCGCTCAGCTTGGTGCGCGAATCGTCGTACATGCCGCTGGCGGATGCCGTCGCCTTGAATCCCGGCGTGTCCAGCGGACGCGTCGTGTTGATGTTGATCGTCGCGCCGATGCCGCCCGTCGGGATGTCGGCCCGGCCGCTCTTGTACACCTCGACGCTGGAAATTCCTTCCGAGGCAAGGTTGCCGAAGTCGAACGACCGGCTCAGGCCCTCGCCATTCAGTCCACCTGCGGTCGGCATCTGGCGGCCGTTCAGCGTCACCAGGTTGAAGTCGGGACCGAAGCCGCGAATGGTGACGCGCGCTCCTTCGCCACGCTCGCGGTCGATGGACACGCCGGTGATGCGCTGCAGCGACTCGGCGAGGTTCGAGTCCGGGAAATCGCCCATGTCCTCGGCGGTGATGGCGTCCACGACGCCAGTGGCTTCCCGCTTGAGGTCCATCGAGGCCTCGAGGCTGGCGCGGATGCCGGTGACGACGATCTCTTCAAGTTCCGCCGGTTGCTCGTCGACAGTCTGCGCAAACCCGGGCGCCATCGTCGAGAGGCCGAGGGCGAACGCGATCCCCTGCGCAAGAGGTGTCTTTCGAAAGGTCGGCTTGAACATCTGAACCCCCAATTTGAATTTCCGTCCGAGACCGCGAGCCACCCTGCCTCGAATCGGCCGCAAGCAGCTCTCGTCTTGTTCATTCCCGCAGGCATTCGCCTTTCCCACTGCGGGACGGCCCGGCCTGACAGCGCTGTCAGGTGACCTTATAAGTGCGAATGACAACGCTGTCAATGCTATTGAATGTCATTTAGTATCGCGTCCGGCCATGCCGCTCAGACAGGTGAGGAATGCCTCAAGCGCCTGTCCTGGCTCAAGAGAAAGGGATGCCCGTCATGATGCTCATCCTGCCGCTGCTCGTTGCGGTCGCGCCGTGGGCGTCCGTCGAGGCGGCGCACGTCGAAGGCAGGACTGAGTATCGCGCTCCCCGGGCCGCGGTCACCCCCGTGGTCGACGGTATCGCCGCGGACCCGGCGTGGAGCACGGCCCCATGGCACGAGATCGACCAGCTCTGGCTGGGGCCCGAGTATCCGGCTTCCGATCTTCACGCGCGCTTCAAAGTCGTCTGGACGCCGGAGAGGCTCTACCTGCTCGTCGAACTCGTCGACGACATCCTGTTCGACAGTCACCGCGATCCGCTGGTGCAGTACTGGGACGACGACTGTCTCGAGATCTTCATCGACGAGAATTTCTCGGGCGGCGATCACCAGTACAACCACACTGCCTTCGCCTACCACGTGTCGCTCGACAATCAGACCGTCGACATGGGAACCGACAAGCAGCCGCACAGCTACTCGGAACATGTCGAGAGCCGCTGGCAACAGCGCGCTGACGGGATCGTCTGGGAACTCGCCATCGACGTCCACGCGGACCGGTACGAGGACGGTTCACTCAGGAATACACCCGTACTGCTTGCGGCCGGAAAAGCCATCGGGCTCATGCTTGCGTACTGCGATAACGACGGCAGCGAGTTGCGCGAGAACTTCGTCGGTTCCGAGTCCGTGCCATCCGGCATGAAGGACCGCGGCTGGATCGACGCAAGCCTGTTCGGAAAGCTCGTGCTGGATGCGCCGCAATGAGAAAGAACGTAGCCGGAGATGCGCGCGGCACGGCACGCACGGATGCAGTCTCCGGAGGATTCGTCGACGTCGACGGCGAGCGGTACTACGCCATCCGCAATGTCGACAAGATGCCGCCGTTCTTCGTCAGCGTCATTTCAAGCGCCGACCACTGGCTCTTTGCCTCTTCATCCGGAGGCCTGACCGCCGGCCGCGTTTCGCCGGCAACCGCGCTGTTTCCATACCTTCCCGTCGACAGGATTCACGAAAGCAATCCGCACACCGGCTGCAAGACGATCCTGCGGGTCGGCCTGCACGGCCAGCCGGTCACCTGGGAGCCATTCAACCGGGAGCACGATGGCCGCTTCGCGACCAGCCGCAATCTGTACAAGAGCGTCCTGGGCAACAGGCTCTGCTTCGAGGAGGTCAATCACGACCTGGCCCTCGCCTTCCGCTACACGTGGGCCACGAGCGACCAGCATGGTTTCGTGCGCCTGTGCGAGTTGCAGAACCTCGGGGACGAGCCGTTGCCGGTCGAACTCGTCGATGGCTTGCAGAACATCCTGCCCGCAGGCACGCCGTTGCTGGTCCAGACGAACTCGAGCAACCTCGTGGACGCGTACAAGTGGACCGAACTGGACGCGGGTACCGGGTTGGGCGTGTACGCGCTTTACTCCAGGATATCGGATCGCGCCGAACCGTCTGAATCACTGCGGGCCCATGTCGTCTACGGCCTCGGCCTGGACGCGCCGACGGTGCTGCTATCGTCGCTGCAACTCGACGATTTCCGGCGCGGCAAACCCGTGGTGCAGGAAGACCGCAAGCGCGGCATCCGCGGCGCCTATTTCCTCGGCGCCAGCCTCGTGCTGCCGCGGCGCGGGTCGCAACGATGGCAGATCGTGGCCGATGTCGGACGCACACAGGGGCAGGTCCTCGATATCATCCGGCACCTCGCGGACCCGGCGGCTGCGGCACAGGCCGTGGCGCGTTCCGTCGACGCGGGCAGCGACGAACTGGCGCGCATCATGGCCGCCGCAGACGGGTTCCAGTCCGCTGCCGAGGAGTCCGTGACGGCGCATCACTACGCCAACGTGCTGTTCAATGTCCTGCGCGGAGGAATCTTCCACGACCAGTACAGGGTGCCGACCGCCGATTTCGCGAGGAGCGTCCGCCACTTCAATGCGCGAGTTTACGAACGTCACCGCGGGCTGCTTGCAGGACTGCACCAGACACTGGCGGTGGAGGACCTGCTGTCAGCCGTAAGACGGACCGGCGACCCGCAGTTGGAAAGGCTCTGCTACGAGTACCTTCCGATCACCTTCGGTCGCCGCCACGGCGATCCGAGTCGCCCGTGGAACCTGTTTGCGATCAAGCTCAAGGACGCTCACGGCGAACGGCTGCTGTCCTACGAAGGCAACTGGCGGGACATCTTCCAGAACTGGGAGGCGCTGACCTTCAGCTTCCCGGAGTTCATCGAGTACGTCGTCGCCAAGTTCGTCAATGCTTCGACCGCAGATGGGTACAACCC
>JBAVJR010000063.1:0-23842 GCA_049687855.1 Steroidobacteraceae bacterium
TGAATCGCGTGTACGGCAATTCCTCGCCGCCACCGACACGACGTTCGTTCACGTCCTGGTAGGTCGCGCCGCCGCTCACGACCAGTCGCTCGTGGCCGAGGGCGCCTTCCGCGCGCGACAACGTCGAGTCGTCGGCGCTGCCATACATCGATCGCAACAGCCCGCGAGCCTGCCATTCGCTGCCTGCGAAGCGAGGCTCCAATGTCAGCATCTGCACCACGCCACCCATGGCATCGCTGCCGTACAGCGCGGACATCGGGCCGCGCACAGCCTCGATGCGGGAGAGCGACTGGCTGTCGACCAGCGCGACATACTGGTTGGGCGCGTTGCGGAAGATCGCGTTGTTGAGGCGGAAGCCGTCGACGACATGCAGCACCTCGGAGCCCTTGAGGCCGCGCAGGATCACGATGCCCTGGCCGGGTGTCGTCTGCTGCACGTAGGCACCCGGCTGGCCGCGCAGCGCCTCCATCACGGTCTGCGGGGCTGCCGCCCGGATTTCGTCCCGGCCGATGACGTCCGTCGCCACCGGCACGTCGAACGTGGACTCGGCACGCCGCGTCGCCGTGACCTGGATCGTCTCCAGGGCCTCGGCAGAATGCGCGGGCACCAGTGGCAGCAGCGAGCCGGCCAGTAATGCGGCGAGCGGTGTGGGATGGCCTGTTTTCATCCTGGATGCAGTCAAACGGGCTGCGAATCATAGCGTGGCAACGGCGGGCGGGGTGGGAGAGAGGCCGCGCCGCGGCCGGGGCGAGCCGTCCCATCCCGGGTCCGCTAGAATGCCGCACAGGCTGCAGCCGGCAGCCGCGATGGGGCCTGCCCTTGAAGACCGCCCAGGATATCTACCGCGACCTGCAATCGAGCCTGGGGGACGTCCTGCCGGACGCCGAACTGTTCATCAAGGCGGAGGTCGCCGCCGAGGTGCTCCGGCTCAAGGTGGAGCGGGACGCCGTGATCCTCGGGCACAACTACATGGAACCCGCGCTGTTCCATACGGTTCCCGACTTCCGGGGCGACTCGCTCGAACTCAGTCGCCGCGCCGCCGAGACCGACAAGTCGGTCATCGTGTTCTGCGGCGTGCGCTTCATGGCCGAGACCGCGAAGATCCTCAACCCGACCAAGACGGTGCTGCTGCCGACGGAGAAGGGCGGTTGCTCGCTGGCGGAGAGCATTACGGCGGCCGACGTCCGCGCCTTGCGCGAAACCTATCCGGGCGTGCCGATCGTCACCTACATCAACACCTATGCCGACGTGAAGGCCGAGTGCGACATCTGCTGCACGTCGAGCAACGCGGCTGCAGTCGTCGAATCGCTGAAATCCGATACGGTGATCTTCCTGCCCGACGAGTTCCTCGCCCGCAACGTGGCGCGCGAGACGGGACGCCACGTCATCGTGCCGTCGGTGCTGCGCAAGGGTGCCCTGGCGGCCAATGGCGACGACACGACGGTCGAGCACACGATGATCGCGTGGAAGGGTCGCTGCGAAGTGCACGAGCTGTTCACGCCCGAAGACGTCGATATGGTCCGCAAGCAGTACCCCGACGTCATGATCCTGGCGCATCCGGAATGCAGCCCCGAGGTCACCGCCAAGGCGGACTTCTCCGGCAGCACGACGGCAATGATCAGGGCGGTGGAGAAATCGAAGGCGAAGCGCTTCCTGCTGCTCACGGAATGCTCGATGGGCGACAACATCGTGGCCGCCAACCCGGGCAAGGAAATGCTGCGGCTCTGCAGCCACCGCTGTCCGCACATGCACGAGATCACGCTCGAGCAGACGCGCGACTCGCTGAAGTTCATGCGCTGGGAGATCGACGTGCCCGAGGACATCCGGGTGCGCGCGCTGCGAGCCGTCGAACGCATGCTGGCCGTCGGGCCGAAAATCGATTGAGCGAGCCCATCCGCAGCGACGTCCTCGTGATCGGCTGCGGCATCGCCGGCGGCACGGCCGCGCTCGAACTCGCGGAGGCGGGCCTGCAGGTGGTCGTCATCACGCGCGCCGACCGCCCGGAGGAGTCCAACACCTACTGGGCCCAGGGCGGCATCATCTTCCGTGGCGAGCAGGATTCGCCGGAAGCACTCGCGGCCGACATCATCCATGCCGGCGCCGGGTTGTGCCACGAACAGGCGGTGCGCACGCTCGCAGTCGAAGGCCCGCAGCTCGTACAGTCCATCCTGATCGACAAGCTCGAGGTGCCGTTCGACCGCACACCCGATGGCCGGCTGGCGCTCGGGCGCGAAGGCGGGCATTCGGTCGCGCGCATCGTGCACTCCAAGGATGCCACCGGTCGTGCCATCGAAAGTGCCATCGTCGATTCGCTGCGGCGTCACCCTAACGTCAGGTTGCTCACGCACCACACGGCGGTGGACCTGCTGACGCCTGCGCACCAGGGGCGCGACCGGCGGGCCGTCTACGAGCCCCTGTCGTGTGTCGGTGCCTACGTGCTGGACCAGCGCAGCGGCGCGATCGGCCGCTGCCTCGCCCGCACGACCGTGCTGGCGACGGGTGGGATCGGCCAGATCTTCCTGCGCACGACCAATCCAGTGGGGGCGCGCGGGGACGGGCTGGCGATGGCGTACCGCGCGGGCGCGCGAGTGATCAACACGGAATTCGTGCAGTTTCATCCGACGGCGTTCTATCACCGCACGGCGCCGTGCTTCCTGATCACGGAAGCAGTCCGGGGCGCGGGCGCGCGCCTCGTGGACGAGCAGCGTCGTCCGTTCATGGACCGCTACGATCCCGAATGGAAGGACCTCGCGCCGCGCGACGTGGTCGCGCGCGGCATCCATGCGGAAATGCTGCGGCAGGGCGTGCCCAACGTTTACCTCGACGTCATGTCGTACGTGCCCGCCGACCGTATTCGCGCGGAGTTTCCGGAGATGTACCGCAGCTGTCTCGAGTACGGCATCGACATCACGCGCGACCTGCTGCCCGTGGTTCCCGCGGCCCACTATTCCTGTGGCGGCGTCTGGGTGGACGAGAACGGCGAGTCGACGGTGCAGCGGTTGTTCGCCGTCGGCGAGGTCGCATGCTCAGGCCTGCACGGAGCCAACCGGCTTGCGAGCACTTCCCTGCTGGAAGGGCTCGTCTGGGGGCACCGTTCCGCGCTGCGCATCGCCGAGCGTCTGGCTGCGGGCAACGGCGCGCGCCTCGACGACATTCCACCGTGGCAGGCAACGGGTGCGGAGCTGCCCGATCCGGCGCTGATCGCGCAGGACATGAGTTCGTTGCGGCACATCATGTGGAACTACGTGGGCCTGGTGCGGACGACGCGCCGGCTGCTGCGCGCGATCGAAGCCCTGCGCAACCTCGAAGTCGAGGTCGAGCGCTTCTACCGCGCCGCCGCGATGACCGACGACCTGATCGGCCTGCGCAACGCCGTGCGCGTGGCGCTGATCGTGACGCTGGCCGCGTGGGCGAACCCCGAGAGTCGCGGCTGCCACTATCGCGAATGAGGGTGTAAGAACGGGCAGTCCCGGTGCGACTAAGGTTCGTGCAGCCGCTATTGCCGGCCGCACGGCAACCGAAAAAACTCACGACAGGAGCCTGCCCATGGATTCGAGCCTCAAGTTCAAGCGTCCCGCTGCCGCAGTCACGTTCGGCCTCGCGCTGGGCGCCGCACTCAGCCTGGCCGCAGTTGCCGCGAACGCCGCGGACGCCCCGGGCTCCAAGCGCGACAAGTGCTACGGCGTCGCGGTAAAAGGCAAGAACGATTGCGCGGCTGGGGCGAATTCCTGCGCCGGCACGTCGACCGCGGACTACCAGGGCGACGCCTGGAAGTACGTCCCGGCCGGCACCTGCGAAAAGACGGCATCGCCCACTTCGCCGACGGGATTCGGCCAGCTCGCCGCGTTCAGGCCCGCGAAGAAGAGCTGACAGCGATGCAACCCATCCTGGCACTATGCCAACGCATTCCACACTCGCTGATCGCGCTGCTTGGCCGGTTCTCGATCGCGGCCGTGTTCTGGAAGTCGGGACAGACCAAGATCGAGGGCTTCGCGCTCGACCTCTTCGGCGGCGAGTTCCAGCTCGGCTGGCCGCGGCTCGCCGAATCGACGGTCCCGCTGTTCCAGGAAGAGTACGCGTTGCCGCTCGTGCCGCCGGAAATCGCGGCCTACGCGGCGGCCACGGCGGAGCACGTGTTTCCAGTGCTGTTGCTGCTCGGGCTTGGTGCGCGCTTCTCGGCGCTCGCCCTGCTCGTGATGACGCTCACGATCCAGGTTTTCGTGTACCCGTCGGCCTATCCCACGCATGGCGTCTGGGCGACCGTGCTGCTGTACATCCTGGCGCGCGGGCCCGGGCAGTACTCCGTGGATCACTGGCTCGGGTTGCGCTCGTCGTCCGCGGGTGTGCGCGCATAGGCGCGCATCGATTCGCGCAGGAAAGCGGCCTGCTGGCGGAAATTGCGGCACGGACGGCACATGGCGACGTGCACGAGGACGCTCGCCTGCTCGCCGAGCGTCAGCGGACGCTCCAGCTCTTCTGACATCTTCTGCGTGGCTTCGCGACACTTCATCATGGTGTTGCCTCCTGTTCGGCGAACCAGTGCTGCTCCAGGCAACCACGCAGGCGCAGCCGCGCGCGATGCAGGTTGACGTTGAGGTTGCTGGTGCTGATGCCGACCGCGCGGCAGATTTCCGGGCTCTCGAGTTCGACGAACTCGCGCATCATGAAGACCCGCGCCTGCTGGCCGGGGAGGTGGTCGAGACAAGCCTCGAATACGCGCCAGAACTGGTCGTCCTGCAGCGCAGCGTGCGGATCGCCCCAGTCGGCGGGTGCGGCATCCCTGGTCCAGTGCCCGTGCGGCTCGAAGAACCCGTCGGGCACCGGATCCGGTTCTGCGTCCTCGACCGGGGCAGCCGCGTAACGGGTTTGCGCCCGCAGCTGGTCCGCAATCTTGTGCCGCAGGATGCCGAAGACCCAGCTGCGATACGCCGCCTTGCCCGCGAACGAGCCCGCTCCGCGCAGCGCCCCGATGAATGCCTCCTGCACTGCGTCTTCGGCAATGCTCGGATCCGACAGCTGCAGTGTCGCGAAGCGCACCATGCGTCGCCGCAGGTCCTCGACGAACTGCGGGTCGTGCAGCGGGTTCGCCACGCTGGCCGACGCGGCCTCCGGGTCACTTCGATTGGTCATCCGCAGCGTTCTCCCCGGGGCCGGACGGTCGCGCCGCTGAAGCCGACGAGATCGACACGGGATCCGCGCATCAGCCCAGGACGCGGATCAGCTCCCGCACCGTCATGCAGACGAGCAGCAGCGATCCGAACGCGAAGACCGTAAACCGCACGACAACTCTGTTGATCGTGGACTGCACCAACGAGTGCACGACGCGGCTGCCAACGTAGCCCCAGGCCAGGCTCAGCGTTCCCGCGGCGGCGCCGCCCGTGAGTACGATGAAGAACATCAGCGCGTAGAAGATCGTGGGTTGCTCGTGCAGGTGGTTGTAGTTGTCGGCGACGGACCGGGCGTGTTCTGGCATCCGGTCAGCGTACGTGCCCGGGTGGGCCGCTTCCTGCGGATCGATGCCCGCGCGCTTCATGGCCGGAATGCGCGTGGCATACAGCCAGGCCCACATCACGAGCGTCCAGCCCACGAGCGCCAGGACGGGCAACAGGAATTCAGTGGTGGTCGGCATCGGTCGTCCCTCTCTGTGACACTGTGTTGCGCGGTCTACCTGTCGAGCACTTCGAAAGTCAGTCCGGCGTGCGTCTGCAGGCGTTCGACGATGCGGTCACCGAAGATCGCTGCGGGCGTCCAGAAACCGCCGGCAACGCTCTCCCTGGGGATGTCGCCCGCCAGGCAGGCCGCCGCCTGGCCAAGCATCCTGGCGGTCGAGCCGTACCCGGGATCGCGGTCGCCCGTGACGCGCGTGCGCAGGACGTCGCCCTGTTTCGTGCGGCCGAAGAAACGCAGGTCGAAGCCGCCCTTGAGCTGCTCTTCCGGGCTCGGGCCTTCGCCCGGCGCAGGCAGCACGTGCTTCTCGAGCAGCGTGCGCACCGTGCCGATGGAGCCTGCGACCATGAATGCGCCGAGTCCGGCACCGGTCGCCGTGGCTGTCAGTCGGCCGCGCAATCCCCGCCCCGTCAGCACGGCCTCGTCGTACCGGAACTCCGGGCCGTAGGCGTCGTGCAGCAACGCGTTGGTTCGATGCACCACGCGCGTATTGATCGCGCTCATGACGAACGGCGCGATCCAGGCGTTGAAATCCGCATCGTATTCGGCGAACCCCACGTTTGCCTGCCGGACACGCTTGCCGCTGCCCGCGGGGCAGATCGAATAGGGGTCGGCGAGCTCCTTGCGCAACGCAGGATTCGCTTTGACTTCCTTGAGTACGTTCAGCAACGAGGCCACGGTGCCGCCGGAAAAACCGCCGCGCATGGAGCGGACACGCATCTTCACGGTCGTGCAGGGCTGGCCGAAGCGCACCCTGGCCTGCTGCTGCAGGTAGTGCACGCCGAGATCGGACGGAATGGAATCGAACCCGCAGTTGTGCACGATGCGCGCGCCCGAGGCCTGTGCCGTCTTTTCGTACTGGTGGATCATGCGTCGCATCCACTGCACCTCGCCGGTAAGGTCGCAGTAGTCGGTGCCGGTCTCGGCGCAGACACGCACGAGCGGTTCGCCGTACAGCGCGTACGGGCCCACCGTGGACACGATCACGCGGGCGCTCCTGCACAGCTGCTGCAGCGAGGCTTCGTCCGCAGCATCGGCCTGCAGCAGCGTGAGCTTGCCGGCGCCCTTGCCGAGGGACTTGCGCAGTGCCTCGAGTTTCGGGAGCGACCTGCCGGCCGCGGCCCAGTGCAGCTTGCCGTCGAGGCCAAACTCCTCTATCAGGTAACGGGCAAGGATCTGGCCCACGAAACTCGTGGCGCCGAAGACGACGACGTCGTATGGCTTGGTGGTCATAGGGGCGCCATCTTAGACCAATGTCGCGGTTGCGCCGCGAGTCGGCCTTGCTGGATTCCACGGCAGTGCCCGTCGAACAGGGGGAGAGCTTCATGAACATACCGCCCACCATTGACTGGAACGCCGTCATCAGTGACCCGCGCTTCCAGGCGCTGCACCGCAAGAAGCAGGGATTCCTGGCGGGCCTCATGGTCTTCTCGGTGGTGTTCTACTTCCTGCTGCCGATCGGCGCTGCGTATTTCCAGGATCTCTTCAGGATCAAGGTCTGGGGCGTGATCAACGTCGGCCTGCTGTTCGCGCTGACCGAATTCGTCGTCGCCTGGGTGGTCGCGTTCTACTACTCGCGCCGCGCCGGGTCCGAGTTCGACCGTCTCGCGCGCGAGATCGCCGCGGACTATGAGAGAGGGAAGGTGGCGGCATGACTGCCCAGCATCGCAAGGCACTGGCCTGGGGGCTGGTCGGCCTGGTGCCGGTCGTGTGCATGACGGCCAGCGCACAGGGTGCGGTCACCCCGGAGTACCGCTGGCTGACCTTCACGGTGTTCGCCGCCATCATTGCGCTCACCATGTACGTCACGTACGTCGCCGCGAAGCGCGTGAAATCGGCGTCCGACTTCTACACGGCGGGCGGCGGCGTCACCGGCCTGCAGAACGGCTGGGCGATCGCGGGTGACTATCTCTCGGCCGCGTCGTTCCTCGGCATCGCCGGACTCATCTCCCAGTACGGGTATGACGGGTTCATGTACTCGGTCGGCTGGCTCGTCGCCTATATCACCGTGCTGCTGGTGATCGCCGAGCCCTGCCGCAACATCGGGCGCTACACGCTTGCGGACATCCTCGCCTACCGCAACAACCCGAAGGCGATGCGCATCGTCGGCGCGCTGTCGGTCATCACGGTGTCGACGTTCTACCTGACGGCGCAGATGGTCGGCGGCGGCGTGCTGGTGAAGACGCTGATCGGCATCGACTACGAAGTGTCCGTGATCGCAGTCGGCGTGCTGATGCTCGCCTACGTGCTGTTCGGCGGCATGGTCGCGACGACCTGGGTGCAGATCATCAAGGCCGTCCTGCTGGTGATCGCGTCGCTGGTGCTCGTGATCCTGGTCTGGTCGCCTTACGGCTTCTCGCTGCCGGCCTTCCTGCAGGACTTCGTGTCCGATCCCAAGGTGCAGGCGAGAGTAGCGACGCTCATCGGCGATCCGGCGAAGACGATGACGCCGGCCGAGCTCGGCCAGCGTTTCCTCGAGCCCGGGCTCTATTTCAAGGCGCCGATCGACCAGGTCTCGCTGGGCATGGCACTGGTGTTCGGCACTGCCGGCCTGCCGCACATCCTGATGCGGTTCTTCACGGTGCCGACGGCGCAGCAGGCGCGCAAGTCGGTCGTGTGGGCGATGGCGATCATCGGCGGCTTCTACGTCCTGACGCTGTTCCTTGGCTTCGGTGCAGCCAGGTTCGTCGGTCCCGCGGCGATCGCGGCCGTCGATGCCGGCGGCAACATGGCGGCGCCGCTGCTCGCGCAGTACCTCGGCGGCGGCACAGACTCGTTCCCCGGCAATTTCATGCTCGCGTTCGTGTCGGCCGTAGCGTTCGCAACGATCGTCGCGGTGGTCGCGGGGCTAGTGCTCGCAGCGGCATCCGCCATTGCGCACGACCTGTACGTCGGCGTGTACCACGGTGGCGACACCGTGCCGCCCCGGCAGCAGGTTCGTGCGGCGCGCATTGCGACCGTGGTGGTCGGTGCCATGGCGATCACGATCGGCATCGCGGCCAAGGGCCAGAACGTGGCGCACCTCGTGGCGCTCGCGTTCGCGGTCGCCGCGTCGGCCAACTTCCCGTGCGTGCTGCTGACGCTGTACTGGAAGCGTTGCAGCACCGGCGGCATCGTCGCCGGCATGATCGTCGGCACGGTGGTCGCGGTCGGGCTCACGCTGGTCTCGCCCAACGTCACCTACCCGAAGGCGGTGCGTGCCGCCTCGCAGAAGGTGCTCGACGGCGAGGCGGCCAGGCGCTCGGCGATCGAGCAGGCGCTGCTGTCGACGGACTCGCGGGTCCTCGCACAGGCAAGAGTCGATCTGACGACGCTCGACAAGGCAGTGACCAGGGCGAAGGACGACATGGCCAGGGTCGAGGGCAAGGAACGCTCGTTCCTCGGCCTCGAGGAGCCGGTTTTCCAGCTCAAGAACCCGGGCATCATTTCCATCCCGCTCGGCTTCCTCGCGGTGCTGTTCGGCTCGTTGCTGTTCCGTGACCGGCGTTCGGAAGAGCTCTGGCCGGAGGTGTACGCGCGCCAGAACACGGGCATCCTGGCGTCGAAGGCGTCGGCGCACTGACGCTTGCGCGGCCCTCCCGCGTGCGCGGGAGGAAGGGGAGGAAGGGGAGGAAGGGGAGGAAGGAGAGGAAGTGCAGGAAGGGCAGGAAGTCGGACGCGCTGTTCCCGGCTCCCTCGTGACCTCGGCCGGTTGCGATTGCGACCATAGTCGGTGGGACATCCCGTCATCGGATCAGGTCATTAGTGAGGCTACACTGCCGTCCAATCCTTTCCTGTCCTTCCTGCCCTTTCTGCCCTTCCTCTCCTTCCTGTCCTTCCTCCCCTTCCTCCACTTCCTCCTCCTTCCTCCCCCTTCCCTTGCCCACCCCACCCCTGATCGTCGAATCGACGATCCACTTCCTCAAGTCCCACCTGCCGTTCTCGAGGATGGCGCGGCGCGATCTCGAGTTCATCGCGGAGCGGGGGCGGCTGGGTTACTTCCCGGCCGGCAGCACGATCGTCGATCCTGCGGGCGGCATCGCCGGGCACCTCCACATCATCCAGCGCGGGCACGTGCGTGTCCGCAATCCGAATGCGGCCGTCGCTGACGAAGTGCGTGGGGTCGGCGAATGCTTTCCGGTCGCGGCGCTCTCGGCTGGCGTGGCAGGCACGCGCATCTTCGAAGCCACCGAAGACGTCTTCTCGCTGCTGCTGCTGCGCGCCGACTTCGACGCGCTGCGTGAGCGCTCGCCGGAATTCGCGCAGTTCTGCGCCGCGGCACTGGCGACGCTGGCGCAGCATGCGCTGGACCAGTTGCGCAATCACTTCGCACAGCGCGCGCTGGAGCAGCAGACACTGCTCGAACCGCTCAAGGCGCTGGTGCGGCGCGCTCCCGTGTACTGCACAGCCGAGGCAACGGTGCGCGAGGCGCTGCAGCGCATGAGGCACGAGGGCGTGCGCACGATTGTCATCGTCGACGGCCAGCGCCGGCCGCTCGGCGTCTTCACGCTGCTCGATCTGATGGAACGCGTCGTGCTGCCCGGGGTCTCGCTGGCAACGCCCGTGCAGCAGGTGATGACCGCGCAGCCTGCGATGCTCGACGAGCTGACCAACGCGCAGGAAGGGCTGGCGCTGATGGCCAGCCGCGGATTTCATCAATTGCTCGTCGTGCGCGACGGCGAGCTGGCGGGTATCGTCACGGAGCGGGACCTCTTTGGCGTGCAGCGCGTCACGATGCGCAACATCACCCAGTCCGTGCGCCAGGCGCGCGACGTCGCGGGCCTGCGGTGTGTCGTTGCCGGGATTGCTGCGCTGGCCGACAACCTCGTTGCCCAAGGCGCGGCCGCCGAGCCGCTGACGCACACGATCACCGCGCTCAACGATTCGCTCACGCAGCGGCTGTTCGAATTGCTGCTGCCGAAGTTCCAGCTCGACGACGTGGCCTGGTGCTGGCTCGCGGTCGGCAGCGAGGGTCGTCGCGAGCAGACGGTTGCGACCGACCAGGACAACGCGATCGTGTTCGAGTGCGGCGAGCGTGAGGTGCCGGTCACGCGCGAGCGGTTGTTGCGGTTTGCCGCCGAAGCCAACGCATGTCTGGCCGAGCTGGGCTTCCCGCTCTGCACCGGCAACGTCATGGCCAGCAATCGCGACTGCTGCCTGACCGTCGATGAGTGGCGCGGGCGCTTTGCGGGCTGGATGCGCGAGCCGACGCCGGAAGCACTGCTGGCGGCCAGCATCTTCTTCGACTTCCGTCCGCTGACCGGCGATCACACGCTGGCCGGGCGGCTGCGTGGCTGGCTCGACGCCACGAGCGGCGAGAACAAGCTGTTCCTGCGCATGCTCGTCGCCAACGCGCTGCAGGCTGAACCGCCGCTCGGGCGGGTGCGGGCGTTCCGCACGGACGAAGGCGAGTTTGGCGGCACCATCGATCTCAAGACCCACGGCACGCGCATCTTCGTCGATGCAGCGCGCGCGTTCGCGCTCGCGCTCGGCATCGGCGACACCAATACGTCGCAGCGGATCCGTACGGCCGGCCATCGGCTGAAGCGCGATGAACGCGAGATCGCGGCGTCGGTCGCTGCCTACCATTTCCTGCAGTTGTTGCGCCTGCGGGCGCAGCGTGGTGGCGTCGAACTCGGGACAGCGGCGCCGGCAGGTGTGATGGAGCGGTCGCGAAGGGCGCTGAACCGCCTCGACCCGTACGCGTTGAATGAAGTCGACCAGCGCATGCTGCGCGAGGCGTTCCGCCAGGCTCGCGCGCTGCAGACTCACCTCGACCAGGCCGTGGGCCACTGAGCCCGCGATGTTTCCCTGGCAGCTGTCCCCGGTGGAAGCATGGCGGGCCCGCAAGGTGCGGCGCGGCCTCGCACCGTGCGTCCGCGAACGACTCGCGCACGTCCGGCGCGGATCCCGCGAGCATCCGGGACTTGCGCAACCGCTCGCGCTGGCACGTTTCGTCGTCCTCGACCTCGAGACCACCGGGCCGCGCATGTTCGAGGATCGCATCATCTCCGTCGGTGCCGTTGCCGTGGCAGAGCGCACCGTTCGGCATGACGACGCATTCGAGGCGCTGTTGCGACAGGATCGCTCGAGCGCAGCGGACAACATCCTGGTCCACTGGATTGGCGGCCAGCAGCAGCTGGCCGGCATGGACCCGGTCGAAGGCCTGGTCGCGTGCCTGGAGTTCATCGCTGGCTCGCACGTAGTGGCCTTTCGCGCCGAGTTCGACGCGGCCGTCTTCGGCCGCGAAGTCCGCAGCCGCCTGGGCTTGCGCGCCTGGCCGCGCTTCATCGACCTGGCGGCGATACTCCCGGCGTTGTTTCCAACGACCGGCAACGACACGCTGGACGACTGGGCGGCCCACTTCGGACTGCCTCCGATTGGCCGTCACCACGCGATTGCCGACGCGTACGCATCCGCGCAGCTGCTCACGATCCTGCTCGAGGCTGCTCCGAGGTTCGGCATCGAGACCGTGGCCGACCTCCGCGATGCCGAGCGGGCGCAACGCTGGCTGGGACGCCGCCGCTGACAGCGGTGCCGCTGCGATGGAAGGCTTTACGTGGACCCCGGGCCGGGGCACCATCGGCAGCCATGAAACACGCGAACTCGGGATGGGGTGCGGCGCCGCTGGGCGCCGTGATCATCGGCCTGGCCGTGGGTGCGCTGGCGGGTTGCGCCAAACAGGAATCCGCTGCGCCTGCGACGACTGCGGAGGTGGCGAAACCCACTGCGCCGACGCGCGATCAGTTGCTGGGTGCAACGGTGACAGGGGTGTTCGGCGCCCCGGTCACGTTGACCGCGGGACTCTATGAGGGGCCGCCGGCGGTGGCGGACGCCGCGTCGAAACCGACGCTCAAGCTCTGGGACTCGACGATCGAATTCGTCGATCTCGATGGCACCCCGCCCGAGGAAGGCGTCGCTGTGCTCACGTCGAGCGAGGGTGGCAGTGGCACGTTCTCGCATCTCGGCGTATTCAGCCTGCAGGACGGCAAAGCGGTCACGCTGGGCGTCGCGCCGCTCGGCGACCGCGTGCAACTCTTCCGGTTGTGGCATGAACCGGGCAAGGTGCTGGTCGACGTCGTCGAGCCCGGCGCCGGCGAACCGGCCTGCTGTCCAACGCAGCTGTCGCGCAAGGCCTTCGGCTGGAAAGACGGCAAGCTGCAGCAACTCTCGAGTGCGGTCGTCGGCGGGCTGTCGATCAACCTGCTGGCCGCCACGGACTGGATGCTGGTCGAGATGGACGGGCAAACGCTGCCGGGGGGCGCCATGCCGCCGACCGCGTTGATCCAGTACGGCAAGGCGGCTGGATTCTCGGGCTGCAACCGCTACGCGGGGCCGATCACTGAAGCGGCGGCCGGCAACGTCAAGCTCGGCGAGCTCGCGGTCACGCGCAAGGCCTGCGATGCCGCCGCGAACGAAATAGAAGCGGCCTTCCTCGACCGGATGCGCGCGACCACCTCGTACCGGTTCGAGGCGGGTCGGCTGCTGCTGGTCGCGCCGCAGCAGGGCAAGCCGCCGCGTACCTTGCTGTTCTCGCGCTGAGCAGTCCGCGGTCACTGGACGGTACGGAGGAGCGACTCATGAGCACGCAGCACCCGGCTTCCCGCGTGGCCCGCCGGACCAGGGTATTGGTCCTGGCATCCTTTGCCGTGATGGCATGGGGCACCGCCCAGGTCGCACAGGCAGCCGACTGGGTTTCCATCGCCAAGTCCGACCGGACCGAGGTGTTCGCGAATCCGGCGTCGCTCGGCGTCTCGCCCGCGTCCTGGGTGATCGTGCGGACCAAGCAGAATTTCGTCGAGCCGCAGCCGTCCGCCAAAAAGAACAAATCGTTCCTGTCGGCCCGCAACGAATATCGCGTCGACTGCGCGCAGCGGCGGCTCGCCTACCGCGAAATGGCATCCTATCCGCAGCTCGACCTGCAGGGCGACTCGGTGCAGAAGACGAAGATTGGCGAGAAGAACCTGAAGTGGATGGACGCGCCCAGCGACACCGTGTTCGGAGCAATCGTCGACTACGCCTGCAAGAACGTGCCGGCCGGCATGCAGCCCGCCACGAAGTAGGCTATTACCCGCGGTCCGGGGCCCCGGGAGTGACCTGTCCGCGACAGGGGTTGGAGCTGCATGCGACATCATGAATTCACTGCCGTGGGCAATGGTGGCATCGACCTGTATGCCCAGGCCTGGCTGCCCGAGATCGCACCGCGCGCAGTCGTCGTGATAGCGCACGGCCTCGCCGAGCACGGCGGTCGCTACGAGACGCTCGCTTGCGAGCTGGTCCAGCGCGACTACGCCGTCTACGCTGTCGATCATCGCGGGCACGGCCGGTCGTCCGGGCCGCGCGCCAACATCGGTCGCTTCTCGCACCTCGTCGCGGATTTCTGCGCGTTCACGGGCCGCTGCGCCCGCCAGCACCCCGACACGCCGGTGTTCATGCTGGGCCACAGCATGGGTGGCGCCGTTGCGTTCGCCAGCGCGCTGCGCCTGCAGCAGACGCTGCGTGGGCTGGTGTTGTCTGCCCCGGCGCTCGCCGCGGGACAATCGGTGCCGCGGCTGCAGGAGCTGTTCGTGCGGTTGCTGTCGGTCGTCGCGCCCGACACAGGTGCGCTCACGCTGCCGGCTGACGCCGTAAGCCGCGATCCGAACGTCGTGGCGCAGTACGCTGCCGACCCGCTCGTGCATCACCAGGCGATTCCGGCGCGGACGCTCGTCGAACTGCTCGGCGCCATGAAAGGCTTTCCCGCGAGCGCACCCAGGCTCCTGCTGCCCACGCTGGTCCTGCACGGGACCGCGGACAAGCTGGTGCCGCTTGCGGCGACCCGGTTGGTGTACGAGGCGTTCGGAACGCGCGACTGCGCAGTGAAGCTCTACGAGGGTCTCTACCATGAGGTCTTCAACGAACCCGAGCGTGAAAGGGTGACGGCGGACCTGTTTCGCTGGCTCGAGTTCTGAGCGCCCGGTCACAGTTTCCAGAAAAGCCTGCCGCGCGTCGTCCGGGAACGTATATCGCGCGTAACGTCCCGACGCATGACCGCTTCGCATCGGCTCGTTCCACGACCGGCCACGACCGCAGCGCTCCTGGTGCTGGGTTGGAGCGCGATCGTGGGTGCCGAACCGCAGACGAGCGTGGCCCGATCCGACGTGGTGGAAGCAGCGCGGCCGCCGGTTGCAGAAGTCACCTGGTGGCGCGAGGGTGTGGAGCTGCTCGGATCGCTGTGGGACGACGCACGAACGCACCTGCGCGACGACACTCCGGACTGGCTGCACCATCAAAGCGAGGGACGCGCCTCGCAGCAGCCCGAACGCGATGCAGGCGATGCCTACCTGGTGTTGCAGGACGATCGTCCGGACGGCATGGACCTCGTCACGTTGCGGTATGCCCTGGTGCAACAGGGCGCATTGCAGGCTTACGCCGGCGCCGGTCTCAACCATTCGCAGTTCTATGTCGACGAAGCGGCCGCGGGGTCTTCGATCATGACGCGCCGCAACCGGCACGCCGCCGTGGGACCGGCGGCCGAACTCGGCGCCGAACTCGCGCTGAATTCGCGGGTCAGCGTGAACGCCGACGTCCGTTGGTGCGATCTGGACGAGCGCGCCGAACTGCTGCGTGGCTCGTACGGCCCGGTCGCCGCCGATCAGGTGATGCTCGGCGTCAGCGTCGGTTATCGCTTCCGCTGAGGCGCGCCCTCAGGCTGACGGGATGAACTCCTCGTCGCCCTGCTGAATCCGCTCGAACTTCAGGAACTCGTAATAGCCGCAGGTGCGGTCTTCCGGATAGATGCGGCACACCGACGGCCGTGCCTCGTACACCGTGCAGCGGCGCTGGTCCCGGTCGAAGAACATGCACGTCGACTTGAAGACGTGGTCCCGGCGATGGCGCAGCAGCTGCTCGTCGAGTTCCTTCGTCTGGTAGCGGTAGGTGAACTTCAGCCTGGCAGCGGTCTTGCTGATCCCGAAATGCCTGGCGAGCCGCTCGATGTCGAAATCCCTGAGGGCGATACGCGCATAGCTGCAGCAGTAGCCGGGGCACTTTGCGCAGTCATAGCGCGGCTTCAGGGCTTTATTCTTCATGCTGGTCGCGGGGCCTGGTTGCGGAACGCGGCAGTGTAGCGGGGTCGCCCCGGGTACGCACCGCTAGGTAGTACCGCGGATTCGCCCGTGGGGGGGCTGCCGGACAATCGAGCCGAGGTGCGCTCGATGGATGTTTCTCCCGCTACCGCACCCGACCTCCAGCGGTCGCCGACGGCGGCATGGCATGCCGTGTCGCCGGAATCGGCGGTGAGCGCCTTGCAGACGGACGCGGCCCGCGGCCTGGGCGAAGCCGAGGCAGCGGCGCGACTGCATCGTGACGGTCCCAACATCCTGCCCGCACCGCGGCCGGCGCATCCCGTCCTGGTCTTCCTGCGCCAGTTCCGCAGTCCGCTGGTGTACGTCCTGCTGGCTGCAGCGTTGCTTTCGCTCGGCCTCGGGCATGTGACGGACGCCGGATTCATCGGCTTCGTGCTCGCCGTGAATGCCTTGATCGGCGCATGGCAGGAGCTTCAGGCGGAACGGCAGAGCGCGAACCTGCAGGGCCTGTTGCGCGTGCGGGCAACGGTCCTGCGCGACGCCGTCGCGCGCGAGATCGACGCATCGCAGCTCGTATGCGGCGACATCGTTGCGCTCGCAAGCGGCGACCGCGTGCCCGCCGACCTGCGCCTGCGCGAAACGCAGGCCCTCGCAGTGGACGCGTCCATGCTCACGGGCGAATCGGTGCCCGTTACGCACGACGCCGCACTCGTCTGCGAGGAATCTGTCCCGGTTGCCGATCGCACCAACTGCGCGTTTGCCGGCACGCTCGTGGTGCGCGGCAGGGCGCAAGGCGTGGTCGTCGCGACCGGCTCTGCCACCGAAGTCGGACGCATCGCGAGCACGATGACGGGCACGGCGGCAGGCAAGCCGCCGCTGACGGTCCGCATGGAGCGATTCAGCCATGCAGTCGCAATCGTCGTGCTGTCCGCTGCGGTGTTGATCGGCCTCGTCGCGGTGCTGTTCCACCACCAATCGATCTTCACGATGTTCACTTTCGGCGTCGCGCTCGCCGTGTCCGCCATTCCCGAAGGCCTGCCCGTGGCGGTGACCATCGCGCTGGCGATCGCCGCGCGCCGGATGGCGAACCGCGGCGCCATCGTGCGGCAGTTGCCCGCCGTCGAGGGGCTCGGCAGCTGCTCGCTCATCGCCAGCGACAAGACCGGGACACTCACCTGCAACGAACTCACCGCCGTCGAGTTGCGGCTGGCCGACGGCACTCGCTGGCAGGCGACCGGCGCGGGCTATCAGCCGGTCGGCGAGATCAAGCGGGTCGACGACGGCGCCGGGACGGGCGCCTCGGAACTGGTCGCCGCACTGAACATCGCGGTGGCTTGCAACGAAGCGGAACTGCTCGCCGTCGACGGTGCATGGCGGACTCGAGGCGATCCCACCGACCTCGCGCTGCTGGTGCTCGCGGCGAAGGCCGGCATCGAGCGCGCAGCTCTCCTCGCGCAGCGGCCCGCCGTCGCGCAGATCGCGTACGAACCCGAGCGACGCTTCGCCGCCTCGCTGCATCGGGTTGACGGGTCCGGCTGGATTGCCGTCAAGGGCGCACCCGAGCGCGTCTTCGACATGTGCGTGCTCGATCCCGGTCAGCGCGCGTCGCTCGAGCGAGAACTCGACGAGATGGCGCAGCTTGGTCAGCGCGTGCTGGCGCTGGCCGAAGGCACCTTCGACGTCGGGTCGGCCAGGGCGGCCCTGGACGCTGATCCTGTCGGCCTGCAGTTCCGCGCGCTGGTCGGGCTGATCGATCCGCTGCGCGAGGGCGCCGCCGCTGCAGTGCGCCGATGCCGTGAGGCAGGCATCCGCGTCGTCATGGTCACCGGTGACCATCCGCGCACCGCGCTGGCCATCGCCGACGAGCTCGGCATCGCTGCAGGGCCGGACGAGGTCATGCACGGGTCGCAGGTGCAGCTCGCCTCGCCGGCACAGTTGAGCGACGACCTCGGGCGAATCAGGGTCTTTGCCCGCGTCACGCCGGAACAGAAGCTCGCCATCGTCGAAGCGGCGCAGGCGGCCGGGCATTTCGTCGCCGTGACGGGTGACGGTGTCAACGACGCGCCGGCCCTGCGCCGCGCCAACATCGGCGTCGCCATGGGGCGCAGCGGCACCGACGTCGCGCGCGACGCCGCGGACCTCGTGCTCAGTGACGACAATTTCGCGACGATCGTGGCGGGGGTGGAAGAGGGTCGCATCGCCTATCGCAACATCCGCAACGTCGTGTACTTGCTGACGGCCGCAGGCATCGCGGAGGTGATCACGGTCGGGCTCGCCGTGCTCGCAGGCTTGCCGCTGCCCTTGCTGCCCGTGCAGCTGCTCTGGCTGAACCTGGTGACGAACGGCGTGCAGGACGTTGGCCTCGCGTTCGAGCGTGGCACCGGCGACGAGTTGCGTGCGCCGCCGCGGCCTGCCCGCGAACCGATCTTCAACCGGTTGATGGTCCAGCGCGGCGTGCTTGCGGGTCTGTGGATGTCCGTCCTCGGGCTCGCGCTCTATGTCTGGATGCTCAACTCGGGACGGCCGCTCGACGAGGCCCGCAATGCGTTGCTGTTGCTGATGGTCCTGCTGCAGAACGTCGATGCGATCAACGCGCGCTCCGAGACGGTTTCCGTGCTGCGCTTGCCGCTGCGCAACAACCCGGTGCTGCTGGCCGGTGTCGGCGTGGCGCTCGGCCTGCACGTGGTCGCCATGTATGTGCCCTGGTTGCAGGGAGTGCTGGCCGTGGGGCCACCGTCGGTCAGCGACTGGCTATTGCTGCCCGTGCTCGCCGTCTCCCTGCTGGTGCTGATGGAGACGCAGAAGTACTGGCGACGTTCGCGCGCTCAATCGGCCTGAGCGTCGGGCCAGCGCGCGATGCGCAGCCGGCCACCGGTCAGCTTGCCGGGCGTGGCGGCGGTCAGCACCAGTTCAGTCTTGCCGCGGTCGAGTTCGACGTCGCCGAGCCGGATCCAGCGTCGCCCCCAGGTCGAGAGATCGAGCACCGCAATTTCTTCCCGCCGGTCTCGCGCCACCACGGTCGCTCGCGCATCGTGCGTGTTGCCGGGATCGGCGTCGTACCAGAGCGCGAGCTGGTAGCGGCCTGCCTGCGGCGCGCGCCATGACCACCGAACAGCGTCGGCATCCCCGTTCGAGGCCTCGAGATACCGGGGCGCGCGACCGGCGCCGCCGTCCAGCTGCAGTTCATGCAGCAGCCTGGCCGTGAAATCACCGAGCTTCGCAACGTCCCAGGGTTCCGGTTCCTTCGAGTCCCAGCCGTTAGTGAACGCCGCGATGACCAGTTGCCGGCCGTCCGGCAATTCTGCGTACATGATGTCCTGCAGCGTATCGAAGGCGCTGCCGACCTTGTTCTCCTGCACGGAACCCGGCGGCAGGCCGCCGCCGAGACTGCTGTGACCCGAGAAGGCAGGCCGCCGCAACAGCGAGCGCATGTAGGCGGTGGCCTGCGGCTCGAGCGTGCCCGTCGCCACGCTGAGCATCATGGCCGCGGCCAGGTCCGTCGTCATCGCGTTGCGACCGAGTCGCTGCCACGCGAGCCGTTCCAGGCCGGTGGGTTCCTCGCCCGAATTCGTCGGGTAAGTCTTGGTGAAGAGCCGCTGCGGTCCGAGCAGGCCCGCCGATTCCAGCACGCGTTCCGTGTAGCGCCGCCGCTCGATCCACGCCTCGGCATCGTCTTCGGCCGCTGGTGCATTCGGAGCGCCGCTGATGCGATCGACGACTTCGCCGGTCGCCACGTTGTCGGAGTCGACGATCATCGGCCGCACGAACTCGTCGAGGCAGTCAGGGGCCGTGCCGCGTGCGTGACACGAGTGGACTGCGCCGACGAGGAAGCCCAGCTTCACGCTGCTTGCCGGGTACGCCAGCCGGTCGCCTTCGACGGCGCCCCGTCGCCAGCGGTCGTCGCGGTCCCGCAGCAGCACGGTCACGTGCATGCGATCGAACGATTGCCGTGACAGGAAATCCGTGCGCGCCCGTTCGACGGCATGTTGCACACGAGCGTCGTCAATGACCACCGGGGCGATCACTGGTGGCGTAGCGGGAGCCGTCGTAGCCGACGCGCCGGTCGCGACGATCGCGATGCCGACGACGGCGAGTTCGACCGCGACCGCACGACTCATGCGCAGGCGCGACTGCATGACAGCGCCCGTCAGCCACAAGACGGCGATCACCGCGACGGCCCCCGCCACCAGGGGCGGCCCCGCGAGAGCCTCGGCATACCAGAGCAGCAGCATCGAGCCGAGGATGGCCAGCGTGATCTGCACGCAGGCGAACGCGCGCACGGGACGTGGCATCGGCGGGTCGTACGCCTGCACCTTTGACAGGTCGAAGTGCGGCTTGTGCCAGGCCACGCCATCCGCGCCCGCCGGTTGCCAGCCGGGTGGCTTCAGCCACACGCGAACCCGGTCGCCCCAGTGCTCGCATTGCATCGACTTGCGCGCGAGGTCGGCATACACCTCGAGGTTGGCCCACAGCGGATCCCACGAGTTGAGCGGCGCGCGCGTGCCGTACACGCAGCGTTCGGACTCGTCGACGAACGTGCCGAAGAGGCGATCCCACGCCATGAAGATGCCGCCATAGTTGCGATCGATGTAACGATCGTTCACGGCGTGGTGCACGCGGTGGTTCGATGGCGACGCAAACCAGCGGTCGAACCAGCCGAGCTTGCCGATGACCTCGGTGTGGATCCAGTACTGGTATAGCAGGTCGACGATCGCCGCCACCGCGAACATTGCAGGCGGCACGCCGGCGACGGCCATCGGCAGGTAGAAGATCCAGCTCAGGAACGCGCCGCTGCTGGTCTGTCGCAGCGCCGTCGACAGGTTGTAGCGCTGGCTCTGGTGATGCACCACGTGCGAGGCCCAGAACACCGCGCTCTCGTGACCCAGCCGATGATTCCAGTAATAGCAGAAATCGTAGAAGACGATGGCCAGTGCCCACGCCCACCACTCGTGCGGCCAGGTGCCGAGCGCCACGTGCTCGAAAACGAGCGCGTAGACGCCATAGTTGAACACGCGCACGAAGAGCCCGACCACCTGGCTCATCACGCCGAGGCTCAGGCTGTTGACCGCGTCGTTGAGCCGGTAGGCGCCGGTCATGCCGCGGGCGCGCGCGACCAGCAGTTCCAGCGCGATCAGCAGGAAGAACACGGGAGTGGCGAATGCAATGGCCTTGCCCATGCGGCGATCCTAGCTCTCGACGTGCCAGCCGCGCGACCGATCCACGGCCTGTGCCCAGCGAGCCAGCCGGGCGCCCGCCTCGTCGCGCGACATCCGCGGCTCGAACCGCCGCTCGGCCCGCCAGTTCGCCGCGACCTCCGCCGGTGACGACCAGAAACCCGTGCCCAGTCCGGCGAGGTACGCGGCTCCCAGGGCCGTCGTCTCCGTCACCTGCGGCCGCACCACCGGAACGCCGAGCAGGTCGGCCTGGAACTGCATCAGCAGTGCATTTGCGGTGGCGCCGCCGTCCACGCGCAGTTCGATGAGCGGATGGCGAGCGTCACGCTGCATGGCCAGCAGCACCTCGGCGCTCTGGAAGGCAATCGCTTCGAGCGCGGCGCGGGCGATGTGCGCGCGTGTCGTTCCGCGCGACAGGCCGGCCATCGTTCCGCGGGCGTACGCGTCCCAGTGCGGGCTGCCGAGTCCGGTGAAAGCGGGTACGAGATAGACGCCGCCGGTATCGGGGACGCTCGCAGCCAGCGCTTCGATGTCAGCCGAGCGTTCGATGATGCCGAGGCCGTCCCGCAGCCACTGCACGACCGCACCGCCGATGAACACCGCACCCTCGAGCGCGTAACGCAGGTCGGTCGTTTGCCACGCGATGGTGGTCAGCAGCCGGTTGCTGGAGGCGAGCGGTGCCGTGCCGGTGTTCATCAGCAGGAAGCAGCCCGTGCCGTAGGTGTTCTTGGCCATGCCGGGTTCGAAGCACGCCTGGCCGAACAGCGCGGCCTGCTGGTCGCCGGCGATCCCCGCGATCGGCAGCGAGTGCGTGCCGAGCGTGGCGACCGGCGCGTTCCGCGTGAGCGACGACGGCACGACCTGCGGCAGCACGGCGCGCGGAATGCGCAGCCGCTCGAGCATGAAGTCGTCCCACTCGGCGCTCGCCACGTTGAGCAGCAGCGTGCGGCTGGCATTGGACACGTCGGTCACGTGACGTTCGCCATGGGACAGTTTCCACACCAGCCAGCTGTCGATCGTGCCGAATGCAAGTTCGCCGTCTTCCGCGCGTGCCCGCGCGCCCGGCACGTGATCGAGCAGCCATGCCAGCTTGGTGCCGGAGAAATAAGGGTCGAGCAGCAGTCCGGTGCGCCGGGCGACCTCGGGCTCGAGACCCTCGGCCTGCAGTTGCCGGCACAGGTCGGCCGTGCGCCGGTCCTGCCAGACGATGGCCGGCGCCAGCGGCCGGCCAGTGCGGCGGTCCCACAGCACGGTCGTCTCGCGCTGGTTGGTGATGCCGATGGCCGCCACGTCTGCCGGCGTCGCGTGCGCCCGCACGAGCACTTCCGTGATCGTCGCTGCCTGCGTCGCCCAGATCTCTTCCGCATCGTGCTCGACCCAACCGGAGCGCGGAAAGTGCTGCGTGAATTCGCGCTGCGCCGTCGCCACCGGCGTGCCGGCGGCGTCGAACAGGATCGACCGCGAACTGGTGGTGCCCTGGTCGAGCGCGAGGATGAACTGCGGCATGCGGGTACCTGCGGAGGCGAGACCTGATTCTAGATCAGCAAGCCCCGCATTGCGCTGCGCGCGACGGTTACGCGATGATCCGGCGATGACACAGGCCGAAGGCGTCGCGGAGTTCACCCTCAAGGCTATCGTCGTCGGCGTCGTGCTCGGCATCGTGTTCGGAGCCGCCAACGCCTACCTCGGCCTGCGGGTGGGCATGACGGTGTCGGCGTCGATTCCTGCCGCCGTGATGACCGTCGCGGCGTTCCGGCTGTTGCGGGTGAGAGGCACGATCCTCGAAGCCAATCTCTCGCAGACGGTCGCCTCGGCCTCCACGTCGCTCGCGACCGGCACGATTTTCACGATTCCCGCGCTGTTCCTGTGGGGTGCCACGCCCCCGTACCTGCAGGTCGTGGCGCTTGCGTTTCTCGGCGCGCTGCTGGGCATCGCGGCGATGGTGCCATTGCGGCGGCTGCTGATCGTCAAGGCGCACGACGAGTTGCCGTACCCGGAAGGCACGGCCTGCGCCGAAGTGCTGCGCGCCACGGTGCACGAATCCAGCGGTGCGGCACAGGCCAGCGCGTGGATCTTCCGCGGCATGGCCGTGGGCGCCGCAGTGAAGGTCGTCATCTCGCTGGCTTACCTGCTGCCCGGCGAAATCGGCTTCGCCTTGCCGGTGCTGCCGAAAGCGGAACTCGCGCTCGAGATCGCGCCGGCGCTGCTCGGCGTGGGTTACATCCTCGGTTACCGGCAGGCGGCTGTCTGTGTGGCTGGCGCGCTGATCTCGGCTGTCGTGATCACGCCGCTGATCGCCTGGATGGGTGCGGCGATGACGCAACCGCTCTATCCGGAAACGCAGCGGCTGATCGTCGACATGGACGCCGGCGACCTCTGGTCGCGCTACGTGCGCTACATCGGCGCCGGCGCAGTGGCCACCGCGGGCATCCTCACGGTGCTGCGTGGCCTGCCGACGATGCTGGATGCGTTCACGTCCGTCGCGCGCGGCATGCAGGACAGCGACGCGCGTGGCGGCCGTGCGACGGTGCGGACGGACCGGGACCTGCCCGGCAGCTTCGTGTTCGGCGGCGTGGCGCTCGTGGTACTGACCGCGGGCCTCGTGCCCGGCGTGTTCGCGGGCGAAATGGCGCCGCTGCAGCGCGCGATCCTCGCGTGCGGCGTCGGTGTGTTCGGCGTGCTCTTCGTCGCGGTGGCGGCCCGCATCGTCGGCATCGTCGGCGTCTCGTCGCAACCCACGTCGGGCATCGCGCTGGTGACGCTGCTCGGCACCGCGTCGGTCTTCGCGGCCGCCGGCTGGGTGAACCTCGACGCGCGTGCAGGCGTGCTCACCGTCGGCACGATCGTCGCGGTGGCCGCGAGCAAGGCCGGCGACATCTCGCAGGATCTGAAGACCGGATGGCTGGTCGGCGCCACGCCGGCCCGCCAGCAGCTTGGCCAGCTCATCGGTGCGGC
>JBAVJR010000064.1:0-2077 GCA_049687855.1 Steroidobacteraceae bacterium
CGGCTCCGGGGTCCTGGGTGAGGGCCGCAGCGCCCGGCTCCGGTAGCCAGTAGCATCCGCGTAACGTCACACCGGCCAGCGCCAATGAAAACACTGACCGACCAGCTCGCCAACTACGCCGCCTACCACCGCGACCGGCGCAACATCGCCACCCACTTCGTCGGTATTCCGATGATCGTGGTCGCGGTCGCGACGCTGCTTGCCAGACCGGCGTGGCCGGTGGCCGGCTGGCCGGTCTCCGCGGCCACCCTGCTCACCCTGCTCACGGTCGTCTACTACCTGCGGCTCGACCTGCGCTTTGGCGCGGCGATGGCGCTGCTGCTCGGCGCCGCGCTGGCGGCAGGCCAGTCGCTGGCGGCGCAGAGCACCGCGGTGTGGCTGGGCGCCGGCGTGGGTCTCTTCGTGGTCGGCTGGTTGTTCCAGTTCGTCGGCCACGTGTACGAAGGCCGCAAGCCTGCCTTCGTCGACGATCTGATCGGCCTCATCGTCGGCCCGCTGTTCGTCGTCGCCGAAGCCGCGTTCGCGCTCGGCCTGCGTGGCGAGGTGCTGCGCGAGATCGAGGCGCGAGTGGGGCCGACGCGCAGCGCTGGCGCGGCTGCGCGCCAGCGCTCATGAATCGCCGCTGGAACCTCCGCCCTCGCGCAGCGCGGCCAAGGCGTGCTCGATCGCTTGCCGGTCGAGCCGATCCTCGTCGCGGGAAGTTTTCCTGGTTTCGAGCAGCCCGTGCAAGCCGAGCGTGCGCACAGGAATTCCGTCGAACTCGATCGTCACCGCATGCGGCGGCAGATCGGCATGGGTGTAGCCCGTGGCATTGAACACCAGATCGACGACAAAGGTGTCCGCCACGCCGATCGCCTCCGCCTTGAGCCTCTTGCAAAACACCGATTGCATGCCTGATGATTTCGCGGCGGGAGGTGAAAGCGGAGGATGCAGGGTGGCCATTTCTGGCATGAGGCGGTTCTCAACGCCATCATCATAATGCCCGCGAAATGAATGCTACCCGACAAGAACTGATCATGCGACGCTGGAAGGTCATTCAGCACGAATGGTTGCCAGAACCGGGGGACGAGGTCGGCCCGCTGACGCCGAAACTCGAGAAAGTCATCTACATCCTGGAATGGGTGCGAATCGAGGAGTTCACGGATTCGACCGGGTGTGGCGTAGGGCGTCCGCCGCACGAGCGGGCTTGGCTGGCGAATGCCTTTGTAGCCAAGAAGGCGTTGGGGCTGACGACCGCGACAGGTCTGATCGAACGACTCTCGGTAGACCGCGCCTTGCGGCGCATCTGTGGTTTCCCCCTGTGCAAGAAGCTGCCCTCGGAGGCGACGTTCTCGCGCGCTTTCGAAGAGTTTGCCGAAGGACACTTGCCGCAACGCGTTCATGAAGCGCTCATCAAGGAATACCTTGGGGACGAATCGATTGGGCACATCAGTCGTGACGGCACCGCCATCGAAGCACGCGAACGCCCGGTTCATGCGCAGAGCGAAACTGTGACGCCGTCGTCCACCACGCAGCGCGCCTTGCTTGCCGAACACGAGAAAGCGGGGCAAACGAGTGCGCCAGAGGCCCCGGTAGTGCCGGTGAGCAAGCGTGGCCGACCCCGCCGTGGGGAAGTGCGACCGGCGGCCAAGAACTCGCCCATTGACCAGCAACGGCAGCAGACGCTCGCGCAGATGCTCGAGGCCATCCCCACCGCCTGCGACCGTGGCACGAAGTGCAACGCCCAAGGCTGCAAGGTCAGTTGGAACGGCTACAAGCTGCATCTCGACACCGCCGACCGTGGCGTGCCGATTGCCGCGCTGCTGTCTTCCGCATCGATGCACGACAGCCTTGCCGCCATTGCCCTGTCGTTGATCAGCGCGCAGCGCGTGACCAATCTCTACGACCTGATGGACGCCGCCTGTTGCGGCGGCGAGTCGCGCGAGCACAGCCGCAGCTTGGGCCACGTTCCCCTGATCGAGCACAACCCGCGCCGCGGCGAGAAGATCGAATTTGCCCCCGCTGAAGCCATCCGCTACAACGAGCGCACTGCCGCCGAACGAGCCAATGCGCGGCTCAAAGATGAGTTCGGCGGCAA
>JBAVJR010000065.1:0-20970 GCA_049687855.1 Steroidobacteraceae bacterium
CATTCCGGGCCTCGGCTGGCTGTTCCGCAGCAAGGGCAAGACCGACAACAAGGACGAGCTCCTGATCTTCGTGACGCCGAAGATCCTGCGCGAGGGCGCCGAGATCTACTGACGCGCCGGTCCTCGGGTGCGAGAATGCGCGGCCGCAGAGATCCTGCGGCCGCTCTTCTTTTGGGGGTCCCGAACGCCGATGCACCGCCGCGCATGAACGTCTTCCTCGTCGGCCCGATGGGCTCGGGCAAGAGCGCGGTCGGCCGGCAGCTCGCGCAGCGGCTGGCGCTCGAGTTCATCGACAGCGACGACGAAATCGAGGCCCGCACGGGCGTCGACATCGCCTACATCTTCGAGCGCGAGGGCGAGGCCGGCTTCCGGAGCCGCGAGGCCGAGGTCATCGACGCGATCACCCGCCGCGACGGGGTGCTGATCTCGACGGGTGGCGGGGCCGTCCTCGACGCCGGCACGCGCGAGCGCCTGCGCGCCCGCGGCCGTGTCGTGTATCTTCGGACGTCCGTGGACCAGCAACTCGCCCGCACCCGGCGCAGCAATGACCGGCCGCTGCTCAACAACGACGACCCGCGCGGCACGCTCGAACGCCTGTTCGAACAGCGCGCCCCGCTCTACACCGAGGTGGCCGAGATCATCGTCGACACCGACGGCCGCAAGGTGAAGACGGTGGTCGACCAGGTCTGTCGCGAACTCGGCGTCGACGGGAGCGAGCCATGACGGGACGCGCGCCGCTGACGCTGCAGATCGACCTGGGCGACCGCAGCTACCCGATCGTGATCGGCCAGGACCTGCTCGACGACGCGGAGCTCGTGGCCCGTCATGTGGCCGCGCGCGACGTCCTCGTCGTCACGAACGAAACGGTCGGTCCGCTGTACTCCGCCCGCCTGCTGGCGGGCCTCGCCGGCAAGCGCGTGCGCACGGTGGAACTGCCTGATGGCGAGCGGCACAAGACGTTGACGGTGCTCGAGCGTGTGTTCGACGCGCTGGTCGCAGCCCGCATGAACCGCGATGCCTGCGTGGTCGCGCTCGGTGGCGGCGTGATCGGTGACATGGCCGGGTTTGCGGCCGCCTGCTACCAGCGCGGCGTCGACTTCGTGCAGGTGCCGACGACGCTGCTCGCACAGGTGGACTCCGCCGTGGGCGGCAAGACGGGCGTCAATCACCCCGGTGGCAAGAACCTGATCGGCGCGTTTCACCAGCCGCGCGCGGTGCTGTCGGACCTCGGCACGCTGCGCACGCTGCCGCCGCGTGAATTGCGGGCGGGACTCGCCGAAGTGATCAAGTACGGCCTCATCGACGACGATGCTTTCCTCGCCTGGATCGAGACCAGCGTCGACGCGCTGCTCGCGCTCGACATGGACGCATTGGCACAGGCCGTGCGGCGGTCCTGCGAGATCAAGGCGCGCATCGTCGCCGCCGACGAACGCGAACACGGCCAGCGGGCGTTGCTTAACCTGGGGCACACCTTCGGCCACGCGATCGAGACCGCTGCCGGTTACGGCGAATGGCTGCACGGCGAAGCAGTGGCGCTGGGCATGCTGCTCGCGGCGGACCTCTCGCAGCGCCTCGGCTACATCGGCACGGCCGACGTTGCCCGTGTGCGTGAGTTGTTGCGTCGCGCCGAACTGCCGACCAGAGCGCCGGCCATCGGTGCCGCCAGGGCCCTTGAACTGATGGGCATGGACAAGAAGGTACTGCAGGGGCGCATCCGGCTCGTGCTGCTGCGCGAGATCGGTACAGGCATCGTCACGGGCGACTATCCGGCCGACGCACTGCAGGCGACGCTGCGTGGCCACTTCGAGGTGCCGGCATGAGCGGGCAGGGCGGCACGCACGCATCGGGCGGCGACGACGATACGGTCCTCGCGGTCTACGCGCAGCGTTCGGCAGCCTCGCGTGGCCGCCGCTTTGCCGAGCCACCACCGCGCCATCGCACCGAATACCAGCGCGACCGCGATCGCATCGTGCATTCGACGGCGTTCCGCCGGCTCGTCTACAAGACCCAGGTCTTCGTCAATCACGAAGGCGACCTGTACCGCACGCGGCTCACGCATTCGCTCGAAGTCGCGCAGATCGCTCGCAGCGTGGCGCGAGCGCTCGGCCTCAACGAACCGCTGGTCGAGGCGATCTGTCTCGCGCACGACCTCGGCCACACCCCGTTTGGCCACGCCGGGCAGGATGCGCTCAACGAATGCATGCGCGAGTTCGGCGGGTTCGAGCACAACCTGCAGTCGCTGCGGGTGGTCGACGAGCTCGAGGAGCGCTACGCCGAGTTTCCCGGCCTGAACCTCACCTTCGAAGTGCGCGAAGGCATCCTCAAGCACTGCTCGGCGGCCAACGCCCGCAAGCTCGGCGAACTCGGCGAGCGGTTCCTGCAGCGGCTGCAGCCCGGTCTCGAGGCGCAGCTGGCGAACCTGGCCGACGAGGTCGCCTACAACAACCACGACGTCGACGACGGCATTCGTGCCGGGCTGATCACGATCGAGGACCTCTGCGGCTGCCGCATGTTCGGTCGTCAGTTCGAGCTCGTGCGTGGGCTGTACCCGCGGCTCGCCGGGCGGCGCCTCGTGCACGAAGTCGTCCGCCGCATGATCGACTACACGGTCAACGACCTGGTCGACGCATCGACGGCCGCGCTCGCCAGCGCCGCGCCGAAGAACGTGGACGAAGTGCGGTCGCGTCCGGCGCCGCTGCTCATGTTCAGCGACGGCGTTCGCGAAGAGCACCTCGAGCTCAAGCGCTACCTCCGTGAGCACCTCTACAAGCATTTCCGTGTGCTGCGCATGACGACCAAGGCACAGCGCGTGGTGCGCGAGCTGTTCGGCGCGATGTTCGGCGAGGTCAACCTGATGCCGACCGAGCACCAGGACGCTGCCCGCCGGCTCGAAGCCGCCGACGGTGAGCCCGGTCGCGCCCGTGCCGTCGCCGATTACATCGCGGGCATGACCGACCGCTTCGCGATCCTCGAGCACCGGCGCCTGTTCAATCCCGCCGAACGGACCTGACCGCCGTGAGGGCATGCCCGGACGCCCGGTCGGGGTCGGTCTGGTAGCATTCGCAGGCTTTTTCCGGAGTGCCGCCTTGACCCCCAAGAACATCCCCAACCGGGAACGTCTGATCTTCGCCATGGACGTCGCCGAGCCGCAGGCGGCGCGCTTGATCGTGCAACAGCTGGGCGATGCCGTCGTCTTCTACAAGATCGGCCTCGAGCTGTTCATGTCCGGCGGCTATTTCGAACTGCTCGACTGGATGGTCGCGCGTGGCAAGAAGATCTTCGTCGACCTCAAGTTCTTCGACGTTCCCGCCACGGTCGCAGCTGCGGTCAAGCAGCTGCGCAATCGAGGCGTCACGTTCGCGACGGTCCACGGCAACCAGGCCATCATGGAAGCCGCAGCGGCGGCCAAGGGCGACGTGAAGATCCTCGCGGTGACGGTGCTCACGAGCCTCGACCGTGGCGACCTCGATGACCTCGGGTTCGCCGTCGACGTCGAGAAGCTGGTGCTCTCGCGCGCCCGGCGCGCGCTCGAAGCCGGGTGCGACGGCGTGGTGTCCTCGGGGCTGGAAGCACCGATGCTGCGCGAGTTCATCGATCACCGCCTGCTCGTCGTCACACCCGGCATTCGTCCGGTGGAGAACAAGCCGGTGGACGACCAGAAGCGCACCGTCGACGTCGCGCAGGCATTCGCGAACGGCGCCGACTACATTGTCGTCGGCCGTCCGATCCGTGATGCCGTCGATCCGCGTGCAGCGGCCGAAGCCATCCAGCAGACCATTGCCCAGTCCTTTGCCGGAGCACGTTCGTGAGCGCACCGTTGCAGAACGACCTGCTGCTGCGCGCACTGCTGCGCCAGCCCACGCCCCGCACCCCGGTCTGGATGATGCGCCAGGCCGGACGCTACCTGCCGGAGTACCGTGCCACGCGCGCGAAAGCGGGCAGCTTCCTGCAGCTGTGCATGAACCCCGAGCTGGCCTGCGAAGTGACACTGCAGCCGCTCGACCGATACCGGCTCGACGCTGCGATCCTGTTCTCCGACATCCTGACCGTGCCGCACGCGATGAATGTCGGTCTCTCGTTCGAAACCGGCGAGGGTCCCAGGATCGCGCGGCCAGTGCGCTCGCCCGCCGACATCGACAGGCTGCCGATTCCTGATCCGGAGGGCGAGCTGCGCTACGTGATGGATGCGGTCCGCACGATCCGCCGCGAACTCAAGGGCCGCGTGCCCCTGATTGGCTTCGCGGGCAGCCCCTGGACCGTCGGCACGTACATGGTCGAAGGCGGCGGCAGCAAGAACTTCGAGCACATCAAGGGCATGCTCTACGGCGCGCCGCAGGAGCTGCACCGGCTGCTCGACGTGATCACGCGCGCGACGATTGCGTACCTCAATGGCCAGGTTGCCGCGGGCGCGCAGGCGATCATGGTGTTCGATACGTGGGGCGGTGCGCTGACTCCCGCGGATTACCGCGAGTTTTCGCTGCGCTACATGCAGCAGATCGTCGACGGCGTGACGCGCGAAGCCGAAGGGCGCCGCGTGCCCGTCATCCTCTACACGAAAGGCGGCGGCGATTGGCTGGACCACATGGCGGCCACGGGTTGTGACGCACTCGGCGTCGACTGGATGACCGACCTGGCCGCTGCGCGACGCAAGGTGCAGGACAAGGTCGCGCTGCAGGGCAACCTCGACCCCAGCGTGCTGTACGCACCGCCGGCGCGAATCCGCGAGCAGGTTGGTCGCGTACTGGCCAGCTACGGTAAGGGCCCAGGCCACGTGTTCAACCTCGGCCATGGCATCCATCCGGAGGTGAAGCCCGAGCATGCGGCTGCGATGATCGAGGCCGTGCACGAACTCTCGCCGCAATACCACGCTTGATCCGACTAACCCCTAACCCCTGACCCCTTCCCATGGACATCAACAAGATCAGCATCGGCGCCGACCCGCCCAGCGACATCAACGTCCTGATCGAGATTCCGCAGGGCGGAGTGCCGGTCAAGTACGAACTCGACAAGGAATCGGGCGCACTGCGCGTGGACCGCTTCCTCAACACCGCGATGTTCTATCCCGGCAACTACGGTTTCGTGCCGCATACGCTGTCGGGCGACGGCGACCCGGTCGACGTGATTGTCGTGGTGCCAAGCCCGATCGTGGCCGGCGCGATCGTGCGAGTCCGTCCCGTCGGCGCGCTGCTGATGAAAGACGAGTCCGGTGATGACGAGAAAATCATCGCCGTGCCGGTGGACAAGCTCCACCCGTTCTACTCAGGAGTGAAGTCGTACAAGGACCTGCCCGTCACGCTCGTCGACCAGATCGCACACTTCTTCCAGCACTACAAGGACCTGGAGAAGGGCAAGTGGGTGACGATCGTGAACTGGGTGGGCACCGAGCGCGCCGAGAAGATGATCATCGAAGGCATTCACCGTGCGGCGAGTGCGGGTGACGACGTGGCGGCGCACTACGTCGCGCAGCACTCGATGGCCGCGGCGTCGCGGCGCAGCAAGAAGAAGTCGTAGTCGACGCTCGCTACACGAGCGCCTGGAACAGGCTGCTCAATCCTGCGTCGAGCGTGGACGGGGTTGACGGTGTCGTTGCGGGGAAACGCGTGAACCACGTGAGCTTGACGGGCCTTGCCAAGGTTTTCAGCCTCACTTCCATCGAGGCGGCCGCGCTTCGACTCTCGAACCACACGACTGCCGCCAGAGCCTGCGGGCGATAGGCGCGCGTGAAGGCCGCGCCTTTGCCTGCCTGGTGAGCTGCGAATCGCTCGTGCGGCAACGGGCTGATGCCGATGTAGCTCTTGCCGCCCTCGCAGTGCAGCAGGTAGACGGCCCAGGGCTTCGCGGCGGCGGCAGCGCGTGCGTCCGTGCCGGCGGGCTCCCCGCTGACCGCGCCGTCGTCAGTGCTTGCGGCCACTGCCGCGCCTCGATGCACGACCGTCGAGTACCTGGTCGATCGTCACGAGATCCACCAGCCCGAGCGCACCGTACAGCGCCGGAATGATCTTCTCCGGCGCATGCTTCTTGCGCAGCGCCGCCACCTTTACCGTGCCCGCACGGTACGCCGGCAGGTACATGCGTCCCAGCAGCGGGTGACGGCCCCAGGCGCCAGACAGCTTGTCGGCGCGCTCGTCGGAGCACAGGAATTCGTTGCGCAGCACGCCGCGCACCTTGTCCTGCGCCCAGTGCTTCTCCCACGTCAGGAACGACGACTGGTTCTTGGCATCGTCCTGCAGCAGCGCGAGCAGCGTGCCGAGCTGCAGGTCGGTGCCAGGCAGCTCGTCGACTTCCGTGACGCCGAACGCCAGCAGGATCGCGTTGTTCGCGATGCCTTCCGACAACGCCGCGCCGCGCGTGTTCATCGTGAGCACCGTCGACTCGAAGCCCAGCTTACGGCGCGCGTACAGCGCCTGGATCCACGCAAAGTTGGTTACGTGGCCGGGCACGACCTCGTGCGACACCAGCTGCATGAACTCGGGCACGGAGATCTCCAGTGCCGCGTTGATCTCGTACGTCGCTTCGTACCGTGGCGAGCCGTCACGGTTGCGCGCACGGCCGATGTAGTTCATCGAGCCCGAAAACCAGGCGTTCTCGATGGCCAGGAACCGGATGTTGGCGCGGGGCACGTCACGCAGCGCCCGGGGCAGGTAAGGGACGATGTGTCTGGCCGAACCTGCGTCGAACTGCGCGATGCACGCATCGGCCAGCATCGCGATCGATTTCTTCGGCACCATGCGCTCGCGGCGCCACGCATCGACGGCGGCGAGCAGCTTCACCCGCGTGGCTGACTTGTAGCCCTGCCTGGCGAGCAACTCCGCAATGCGCTCGCGCTTGGCAACGGGATCGGAAGGGGTCGGCGCTGCGCCGGTGGACGCGGTCACGCAGCGCTCGTACGGCACGGCCGCCCCGCGCTCGAGCCGCTCCTGCACCAGGTCCCACATCACGCCCAGGCATTCGCACAGGCCCTGCAGGTACGCGCCTCGCAACTGGCCGGCATTGCCCGCAGCTGCGTTCAGCTCGCCGATGGCGGCGGGAACGTCGACGGCCTTCAGGTACGCATCGACGGCCGACACGTCGATCTTCTTGCCGGCCACGCCGCCGCTTTGACGGAGCTTCGCAGCCAAGGGATGTTTGTAGGCCTTGGGCAGCGGTTCGTCGGAGAACCAGGAATCTGCGATGAAGCGGCCGGTGCCCGACGGGTTGCAGACGTCGCCGCCCCACAACGTGTCGATCCCGAGAATCGCCGTGGCCGTGGCCCGCGCCAGTTCAGCGACCGCTTGCGGATCGAGTGACATGGTCCTGTCCTTGCTGGTTCAGTGCTTCTTCGGCGTGAACGCCTTCATCGTCAGGTCCCTGACGAGCTGCGTCGCCTTCGGATTGGGCAGTCCGTAGCGTGCAAAGAGGGCCAGGTGGCCGCGCATCTCGAGCATCGCTCCGGACGGGGAGTCGGCGTTCCTGCAGCATTGCTTGAGCCGCCCGTTGAGGTCCGTCGCAACCGCGGCCAGGGGGCGCTTGCGTTCGTCTTCACCCGGGGACTTCGGCTGGGTGAGGCCCCACTCGGCGGCCGTTGCAGCGATGTGATCGAGCCAGTGCAGCGAGTGCGTCATGCGTTCGGTGGACTCACGGTTGGGGCGTTGGAAGGGCGGTATGCTGACACGCGGGGAGCTGACTGAGCCGGCTTTCCCGCCGTCTTCAGCCGCTGGTTGAGCGCAAGCAGGCTCTGGTAGCAGGAACTGCTCCTGCAGACGAACACTTCCTGTCCGGCGACATCTACGACCGCTGCGATCGCGGGCGCGCCGGGACCCGTCACCACGACCGCGCCACCGTTGTTCATGCCGTTTGTCCCGAGGTGAGGCAGTGCGTCCATCATCCAAGCTTAAGGCCGGGCCTGGATCGGTGCGACGTCAGTCGTGGATTCTGATCCAATCCCGCTGCCCCGCCGGAATTGCCGCCCTGCAGCAAGGGCAGGAGCCGCTGCGGACCGCGAACGCGCGGCTGACGGTTACGATCGGCGCATGCCTGACGCTCTCCGGCTCACTCGGGGTACCCTAGGGCCGGGCTACGCGCAGACGAGTACACGGTGAACGAGCAGGTTTTCGAATCATCGACCGTGCCACTGGCGGCGAGACTGAACGCCGCGTGCCAGTGCATCTGGGTCGATCGCCCGAAACTGCGCGACCAGCTCCGCGCCAACCTTGGCGATGCGGGCAGCCTCCTCGAATCACAGGCTGGCCTGGTATCCGGCAGTGTCGTGTTTCTTGCCCGGAACGATGCCGCCGCCATGGAGCGGACCATCCGGCTAGTCTCGCGCACGCTGACCAGCGGCCCCTACCAGCAGCAGATAGAGCGACACGCGCCCGAGCTGGCTCGTCGTCGCCAGGCAACTTCGGGTGGCGTCCTGGGCTTTGATTTCCACCTCGGGGGCCCGACGCCGCAACTCATCGAGATCAACACGAACCCGGGCGGCCTGCTCATCAGCCTCGAGCTGGCGCGGGCCGCCACGGCAGCGTGCGACTGCCTTGCCGAACCGTTGTCCGTGCTGATCGCTGCCGGCGTTGAAATCAGTCAGCTCGAGCGGCGCATCGCGGACAGCTTTGCCACGGAATGGAGCAACGTCCACGGCGACGCACCGCTGCGGGTTGCAGCAATCGTCGACGACGAGCCGCAGCGCCAGTATCTCTATCCCGAATTCCTGCTGTACCAGCGCCTGCTCGAGCGCGCCGGATGGCGCGTCGTGATCGCCGATGCCGCGAGCCTCGAACTGCAGGATGACGCGGTATTGCTCGCCGGCGAGCGTATCGACCTCATCTACAACCGCGTCACTGACTTCTACCTGGCCGAGGAACGGCACGCTGTCCTGCGCAGCGCGTACGAGTCGAATCTTGCGGTGATTACGCCGCACCCCGCCGCGCATGCGCGCTGGGCGGACAAGCGGCTGCTCGCGTGGTTGGGCGACGAGGAGCTGCTGCAGGAGGCGGGTCTGGGCGCCGACGATCGCCTGCACCTGCGACAGGCCATCCCCGCTACCGAGATCGTCGAGCACGCGGACGCCAGCGACCTGTGGGCGCGGCGCAAGAACCTGTTCTTCAAGCCCGTGGACGGGTTCGCCGGCAAAGCCGCGTATCGGGGCGACAAGCTCACGCGGGCGACGTTCGACCACATCGTCGCGCATCGCTACGTGGCGCAGGCAATTGCGCCCACGTCGTTCCGGCGAGTCTCGTCCGGAGACGGCGAGGAGGCCGATCTGCGTGTCGATGTCCGCAACTTTGCCATGCATGGCGAAACGTGGCTGCGTGCGGCGCGTTTGTACCGCGGGCAGACGACGAATTTCCGCACTGCCGGCGGTGGCTTTGCGCCGGTGCTGACGCTGCCAGGCTGACCCGCGGCATCGTCGGTTCGCGCATCAGCGCGCGTGCCTGGGTTGCGGCGGGCTTCAGGCCACGATCCGCCTTTCATCCACCCCGCCGGTGAGCGTGTCGCCGCCGAGCGACAGGTAGATCGTTCGGTCCGAGACGGCCAGGTCGAAGTCCATGCGACGGTCCAGCCGCGCGACGAATGCCGCCAGCAGCTCCCGATCCACTGCGCAAATCCGCAGGGCATCGGCACGGTGAATTCGTTCGCCGGCGAGGCGCGACAGCAGCTGCTCCGGGTCCCGATGCACATACACGGCCACGTCGGGCGCCGCTTTCGCGGCCTTGTGCAGGCGGCCCGCATCCGGCGCGCCGATGTCGATCCAGGTCTGCAACGTGCCGGTCAGGTCGCGCACGCTGATCGCCGGCTCATCCGGATCGGACAACCCTTTCGAAAACGCGATGCCTTCGGCGTACTCGAGGCAGTAGGCGAACAGACGGGTGACCAGGTACTCGGCGGTCTCCGACGGATGACGTGCTACCCGCAGCGTCAGCGTCTCATAGACGCCCCGATCGGCATCGGCCAGGCGCACCTCGAACACGTACATCGTTGCGCCCAGCGCCATTTGCCACTCCAGTGCGAGTCACGAGGCGGCAAACATTGCCGTCTTCCGCGGCACGGCCGAATCGCCCGCCTATTTGCGGGTAAAGCGCTTCACGCCAGCTTTGCGCGCCGCTTGCGCGAGGTCCGCGTCCAGGGTGGCAAGCGGCAGCCCGGCTCGCAATGCGAGCTCGAGGTATGAGGCGTCGTACGCTGACAGCCGGTAGCGTCGCGCGAGGTCCAGGGTGC
Organism: Steroidobacteraceae bacterium; assembly: GCA_049687855.1. Classification (GTDB taxonomy): domain Bacteria; phylum Pseudomonadota; class Gammaproteobacteria; order Steroidobacterales; family Steroidobacteraceae; genus RPQJ01. The sequence goes on from JBAVJR010000065.1 coordinate 10,195, forward strand.
TGCCGAGAGCCTGCGTCAAGGTCGCGCCGTCGGCATGTATGGGCGCATTCGCGAGCATTTCCAGAAATGCTTTGCTCTGCGCTTCCGCGAGCAGGCCTTTCGCTTCGGCGCGCGCGATGACGTTTGACACCTCGAGACCCCACGTCACCGGCACTTCGGCGTGACGATCGGCCTGCTTCAATGCCTCCAGGGCGCTCTGTGCGTACGCACGGTCGGCTGGCTTCGAGTCGCCCAGCAGCCAGGCCATGGTGACGGAAGCATCGAGCACGAAGCTCACTCGCGGCCTTCCTCGATGAGCGACTTGATGCTTGTCTTGCGGCCTGGCTTGACGGGGTTGTCGCGCAGGAAGGCCTGGAACTTCTCGATGGCCGCCCGGGCGTCCGGCGCGCGGGCGGTCTCGCTCGGCACGAGATCCGCGATGGCTGCGCCTCGGTTGGTGATGGTGAAGCGCTTACCGGCCTTCACCTGCCGCAGCAGTTCGGGCAGCCGTGTCTTGGCGTCGTAGGCACCGATTTCAATCTTCATGGCAGCAGCTCTCCGATTGGAGACTAGTCTACCAACTGGTCTATTTCCCCTGCAAGTTCAGCGACCCGGCGGTTGGTGCAGTGCTAGTGCCCGTGCTGCGCGGCGGCCGGCGCCGCTGCCACCGGCTGCGGCGGCTTCAACGAATCCTTGAGTTCGCGCCGCAGGATCTTGCCGACGTTGGTCTTCGGCAGTTCGTCGCGGAAGTACACGTGCTTCGGCACCTTGTAGCCGGTCAGCTCCGTGCGGCAGTGCTCGATCACCGCCTCTGCCGTCAACGACGGATCCTTGCGTACGACGAACAGCGCCACAACCTCGCCCGCGCGCTCGTCCGGCTGTGCCACGGCAGCCACCTCGAGCACTCCAGGACACGTCACCGCGACGCCTTCCACTTCGTTCGGGTACACATTGAAGCCCGACACCAGGATCATGTCTTTCTTGCGGTCTTCGATGTACACGAAGCCCTGCGCGTCCATGTAGCCGATGTCGCCCGTGCGCAGCACCTGGCCCGGCAGCATGACTTTCTCGGTCTCGTCCGGACGGTTCCAGTACCCGCGCATCACTTGCGGGCCTTCGACGCAGATCTCGCCGGACTGACCCTGCGGCAACGCGTTGCCGTCGTCGTCGCGGATCGTGATGATCGTCGATGAAATCGGCAGGCCGATCGAGCCATTGAAGTCGTCACCCGGGCGGTTGATGCACGCAGCCGGCGAGGTCTCGGTGAGGCCCCAGGCTTGCGTCAGCACGTTGCCGGTCACTTCCTTCCAGCGCTCGGCGACGGCGCGCTGCACGGCCATGCCGCCGCCCAGGCTCACGCGCAGTCCGCTGAAATCCAGGCTGTCGAAGCCCTGCGTGTGCAGCAACGCATTGAACAAGGTGTTGACGCCCGCGAAGAATGAAAAACGATGCCGTGCGAGTTCCTTGACGAAGCCGTCGAAGTCGCGCGGGTTCGGAATCAGGATGTTGTGCGCACCGAGCTTGATCATCGTCAGGCTGTTCGCCGTGAGCGCGAAGATGTGGTACAGGGGCAGCGCCGTGATCGCGACCAGCGGCTCGTCCAGCTTCAGTTCCGGGCGGATCCACGCCTCGGACTGCAGGACGTTCGCGACGAGGTTGCGGTGCGTGAGCACGGCGCCCTTCGACACGCCCGTGGTGCCGCCGGTGTACTGCAGGAACGCGATGTCCTCCTGCCCCAGTTCGACGCGCTCGAGGTTCTCGTAGCGCCCCTTGCTCAGCGCCTCCGTGAAACTCACCGCGCCGGGCAGGCTGTACTCCGGTACCTGCTTCTTCACGTGGCGCAGCGCGAAATTGACCAGCAACGATTTCGGAAAACTGAGCAGGTCACCGACGCCCGTGACGATCACGGTGTCGAGATGCAGGTCGTCCTGCACTCCGGCCAGCGTGTGCGCGAAGTTCTCCAGGATCAGGATCGCCCGCGCGCCGGAATCGTGCAGTTGGTGCTGCAGCTCGCGCGGCGTGTACATCGGGTTCGTGTTGACGATCGTGAGGCCTGCACGGAACGCACCAAGGATCGCGACCGGGTACTGCAGCACGTTCGGCAGCATCAGCGCGAGGCGGTCGCCCTTGCGCAGCCGCGCGACCTGCTGCAGGTACGCCGCGAAGCGACCCGCGAGCACGTCCACGTCGCCATAGGTCAGCGTGCGGTCCATGCACGTGAAGCACGGCCGGTCGCGATACGCCGCAATGGACTGCTCGATCATCTCGAGCAGCGACCGGTACTCGGACGGATTGATTTCGGCCGGCACGCCGGCCGGGTAATGCTGCAGCCAGATTCTTTCCAAGTCGGGTCCCCTGGTGTGCGCGCGCCGTCGTGGCCGCTGTGAGCTTCGTCCGGTCTATATATCAGCGCGGCAGCCCGAATACACCGGCCCGCGCTCCGCAGAAATCGGTAGACGCTATTTCCGGGCCAGCATTGGCTGCAGGTGCGGCCAGACCTCCTCCAGCAACCGGGGCTGGGCGGTTGCCGTCGGATGGATGCCGTCCTCCTGGAACAGGGCCTCGTCCGGGGCCACGTTTGCGAGCAGGAATGGCACGCTCGGCAGCTTGTATCGCCGTGCGAGGTCGCCGTACAGGCCGTAGAAGTCGCGGGTGTAGGCCGGGCCGTAATTGGGCGGAATCTTCATGCCGACCAGCAGAATCCTCGCTCCTGCCTGCTGCGAACTGCGGATGATGGCCTCGAAATTGCGGCGGATGTCCGCAATGGGGAGGCCACGCAGCCCGTCATTACCGCCCAGTTCCACGATGACGATCGCCGGCCGATGCGTGGCCAGTGCCCGGGGCAGCCGGGCCAGCGCCCCGCCGGTGGTTTCGCCGCTCGAACTGGCGTTGACGACGCGGTGACCGTACCCTTTGGCGCGCAGCCGAGCCTGCAGCAGGGCCACCCAGCCCTGCTCGACTCGAATCCCGTAACCCGCGCTGAGGCTGTCACCCAGGACCAGGATGGTGGGGGCGGTCGCCGGCGCGTCCGCCGCACGTGCGGCAGGGGCCGCGCCGCAGGCAAGCAGGACGAGGCACAGGACACGAATGGCAGCGACTGGCAAGAGGGCCTTGATGAACGACACGACGGTGGTGCTGGCGGCGGAAGGGCTCGGCAAGCAGGTTAGCAGTCCCGAGGGAACGCTGGCCATTCTGTCGGACGTCTCGTTGTCGATCCGGCGCGGCGAATCCGTCGCGATCATCGGCGCGTCGGGCGCCGGCAAGTCGACGCTGCTCGCCTTGCTCGCGGGCCTCGACGAACCGACGTCCGGGCGCGCGCTGCTGTCGGGCAACGACCTCACCCGGCTCGACGAAGACGGCCGTGCGGCGGTCCGGGCCAGTCACGTCGGCTTCGTCTTCCAGTCGTTTCACCTGGTGCCGTCGCTCACGGCCATCGAGAACGTGATGCTGCCGCTCGAACTCGCGCGTCGCTCCGACGCGCGGGAGGCAGCGCGTGAAGTGCTCGGCCGCGTCGGCCTCGCCGAACGCGTCGGGCACTATCCAAGGCAGCTGTCGGGCGGCGAGCAGCAGCGCGTCGCCATTGCCCGTGCCTTCGTGCGCCAGCCGGACGTGCTGTTCGCGGACGAGCCGACCGGCAACCTCGACGCCGCGACCGGCGAAAAAATCATGGACCTGCTGTTCGGTCTCAATCGTGCGACGCAGGCCACGCTGGTGCTCGTCACGCACGACAGGCAGCTCGCCGGACGTTGCGACCGCATCATCCGTCTCGAAGCCGGTCGAGTCGTCCCGAGCTGAGCCGCAGCATGCCGTCCCTCGCGTTCGCGCTGCGCAACCTGCTGCGGGACCTCAAGTCCGGCGAAATCGCCGTGCTCGTGCTGGCGTTGCTCGTCGCGGTCGCCTCGCTGACCGCGGTCGGGTTCTTCACGAGCCGAATCGGCCTGGCCGTCGAGCGACAGGCCGGCGAAGTGCTGGCAGCCGACCTGCGCCTCGCGTCCGCGCGGCCGATTGCGGAGGCCTATGACGCGGAAGCTGCCAGGCGGGGCCTGCGTTCCGCGCGCATCGAGTCGATGCCGAGCGTGGTGTTCTTCGGCCAGGAATCGTCGCTGATCGCGCTGCGCGCCGTCGGCGCGGGCTATCCGCTGCGCGGTCGCCTCAAGACAGCGGACCGGCCGTTCGGTGTGGGCGTGGTGACCGACGGCATCCCCGCGCCGGGCGAAGCGTGGGCCGATTCGCGGCTGCTCGCCAGGCTCGGCGCGCAAGTCGGTTCGAGCCTGATGGTCGGCGCCCATACGGTCCGTGTGACACGGGTGCTCGACTATCGTCCTGATCAGGGCAGCGGCTTCGCCGATCTCTCGGCGACGCTGATGATCAACCGCGCCGATCTGCCTGCCACCCAGCTGGTGCAGCCCGGCAGCCGCGTGAGCCGGGCACTGCTGCTTGCGGGCGAACCTGGACCGGTCGACGACTTCCGTGAGTGGCTCAAGCTGCGCAAGCAACGCGGTGAGCGCGTGCAGTCGATCGCCGATGCCAGCCCGCAGATCCGCGCCTCGGCCGATCGCGCGGGGCGCTTCCTTGCGCTCGCGAGCCTCGTGAGCGTGCTGCTCTCGGCCATCGCGGTGGCGATGGCGGCACAGCGGTACGCGCGTCGCCACCTCGACACCATCGCGCTGATGAAGTGCATGGGTGCGCCGCAGCGGTTCGTGCTGATGCAGACCGTCGTGCAGCTCGTCGCAATCGCCGTCGTGACTGCAGTCGCCGGCACGGCGCTGGGTTATGTCGCGCAGTCCGGCATCGCCTGGCTGCTGCGCGACCTGCTGCGTGGCGACCTGCCGCCGCCCTCTTCCGATGCCTTCGTGCTGGGTGTCGTCACCGCGGTGGTCGTGCTCGTCGGATTCGCGCTGCCGCCGTTGCTGCGCCTGAAACGCGTGCCACCCGCCCGCGTCCTGCGCCGCGATCTCGAGCCGCCGCCGCTGCGGTACGCCGTCGTCTACGGCGTGGCGATCGGCGCGGTGGTCGCGCTGCTGTACTGGATCGTGCGCGATCCCAAGCTCGTCGGGTACGTGGCGGGCGGGCTCGGCGCGACGTTCCTGCTGCTCGCCCTCGCAGGCTGGGTGCTGGTGAAGTCGCTTGCGCCGCTGCGCAGTGGTGTGGGCGTTGCCTGGCGCTACGGCCTCGCGAACATCGCCCGGCGCGGTCGCGACAGCATCGTGCAGATCGTGGCTTTCGGCCTCGGTTTCATGGTGTTGCTGCTGCTCGCGCTGGTGCGTGACGACCTGCTGCGGGACTGGCAGCGCAGCCTGCCGGTCGATGCGCCCAACTACTTCATGATCAACATCCGCCCCGACGAAGGCGCGGGAGTCGCACAGTTCTTCGCGCAAGCCGGCCTGCCTGCGACGGAGCTGGTGCCGATGCTGCGGGCACGCCTCAGCGCCATCAACGGGACGCCCGTCGACCAGATCGCGTTCCAGGGCGACCGCGCCAAAGACTTCGTCGAGCGCGAGTCCAACCTCACCTGGTCGGCGGAGCTGTCGCCCGGCAACAGGATAGTCGCAGGCCAGTGGTGGCCCGCGGACAGGCAAGGCGGCCCGCAGATTTCGGTCGAGACCGACTACGCCGAGCGCCTCGGAATGAAGCTCGGCGACACGCTGACGTACGACATTGCAGGCGAGGCCGTCAGCGGCAGGATCACGAGCCTGCGCGAGGTCCGCTGGGACACGTTCAAGCCGAACTTCTTCGTCGTTTTTTCGCCCGGCGTGCTCGAAAGCGCGACCGGTACACTCATCACGAGCGTGTTCGTCGAGCCGCGGCAACGGCCGCTGCTGGTCGACCTCGTGCGGCAATTCCCCGAGGTCACCATCATCGACATCGAGGCGCTGCTCGGGCAGGTGCGCGACGTGATGAACAAGGCGAGCCTCGCGGTCCAGTACGTGTTCCTGTTCACGCTGGCCGCAGGCCTGATGGTGCTGCTCGCGGCCGTGCAGGCCACGCGTGACGAGCGCCGCTACGAAAGCGCCATATTGCGCACGCTCGGCGCGAGTCGCAGCGTCGTGTTCCAGGGCGTGGCCGCCGAATTCATCGTGCTGGGCGCGCTCGCCGGGTTGCTTGCGGCAGCGGGTGCGACTGCAGTCGGCTACGTGCTCGCGCAGCAGGTCTTCGACCTGCAGTACTCACCCGACCCGCGGGTGTGGCTCATCGGCATCGTCGGCGGCGCCGCGCTGGTGGGCGCGGCCGGAATCCTGGCCGCGCGGTCCGTCGTCTCGCATCCGCCTATGCAGGCCCTGCGGGCGGAGATCTAGGGCTGCTGCCGAGGTCAGCGCGGTTCCGTGACCTGCAACCGCACCCAACCCACGTCGACGCGATCGCCGCGCCACGTATAGCCCTGCAACCGCAGGCGATACTCGCCGGGACCGAACGCCGAGCTGTTGAGTGCCAGCAGCAGTTCCCTGTTGGAATCCGGGGCCATGCGTTCGACGACCAGCACCCGGCCGTGATCGACCTTGTCGATGATCACCGAGAAGGTCAGCAAGTTCGAGTGGCCCACGGCCAGGTACAGCTCGAGCAATTGCGGCGGCTCGGGCCATGCCAGCGTCAGGTCCGGGCTGGCGGACCAGCTGCGGGGATTGGGTGCGATGCGCAGTGTGCGCACGCTGTTGACCGCCCGCAGAGTCAGTATCTGCTCGCGCGCGGAAGCGACGCGGGCTGCTGCGCGATCACGAGATGCGCTCATCATCGACATGGCTGTCAGCACGAGCAGCGCAACGCAGGCGACGGCGAGACCCACGACGAAGGGCCGGGTCTGCCACCACGCCAGGGCCGGCGCACCGGCGTACTCGAATTCGTCGTCGCCGTCTTCGGAGTCGCTGCCCGGGGTGCCGGCGGGAGGCGGCGGCAGCTCCAGCTCTGCCTGCGTCAGGAACTTGCGCCAGTGGGGCGGTGGCTTGCGGGCTGCTTTTCTTCTGCCTTTCCTGCCCGTCGGCCGGCCGCTTGAACTCATCCTCGTGTCGCCCTCTTTTTCTTCCTGCGCTCGCCTGCATCGAACTCGAACGGATCCGCCGTGCCGGCGAACAGCCGCGCCATCGCCCGCAGTTCGCGGTCGCGCACCGTGCCGAGGAACTCCTTCGCGCCGTGCATCGCCTCGAACGCATCGAGGCCGCGCTCCAGGAATTCCTGCAGCAAGCCGAATCCGGCCGCGTGGGCCGGGCCACGCGCCAGCCGGACGAGGCCGCGGACCATCGGCTTGCGGACGACGCCATCGAGATATTCGCCGATTTCGCCGGTGAGCGCGATCTGCCGTTCGCGGTCCGCCCGCCGGCCCGTGCTGCGGTAGGCCTCGGCATACCGTGCGACGGTGATGCCGCCCGGGGGCAGGGAGCGCGCCATTTCCGCATCGAGCTCCTGCGACAACGTGTCGAGCTGTACTGCGAGGCACAACGCTTCGAGGCCTTCGCGCGGCAGCAGGCGCTCCATGGCCCGCTGCACCTTGATCATGTCGGAATCGCGACGGCGCGCATCCGCGCCGTAGAGCTCGTTGAAGAAGAACTCGACCGCGAGCCGGTAGCGCGGATTGGCGTGCAGGTCGTCATGCGAGCGCAGGAGCCGCTTCGACTGCCACTTCTGCAGCCGCAGCAGCTGCTTCCTCAGGGGCGGATCCGCCGCGAACACGTCGCGCAGCGCCTGGTTGCGTTCGAGCAGGCGGCCGAGCGTGCCGCGATCTCCCGGCGGGGCGCCGATTTCGATGCCGAGCAGCTTCAAGACGTCAGGCCCGCCCGCCCGCCACGGCGTGCTCGAGCCGGTCGAGCGCGCGGTGCAGCGCGCCGGTCACGGGCAGCTGCCGGCGCTTGCGCTCCTGGACGGCGCGCAGGAACGTGCGCCGACGATCCTCGAGCACGTCGAGCCGCAGCGTGATGCCGTGCCGCCGCAGGATTGGCTCGAGGCCAGCGGCCTGCCGCAGCAGGTCGTGCCGCGTACGCTGGTAGGAATGCTCGGCCAGCCGGCGGCGGTCCGCGTAGCGGAACACGTTCTGGAAGAACAACTCGCCGTCGCCGGGGTCCGGCTCGAACAGCAGCACGTCGGTGTGCGGATAACGCTGCTTGTAGCTCTTGAACCCCGCCTGCATGCGTGACTGTATCAGCGAGCGGAACGTCTGGCTCAGCACCGTCGGCAGCCCGCCGTGCGAAAGGTCGTGCTCGTCGGGCGGGAAGCCATGCGGTGGCCGCGGGGCGCTCGACGCGTCGAACGCCACGAGCGGATTGACGCAGATGACGAAGTCCGCGCCCGCCTCGAGCAGGATCGACGCGTTCATCGTCCTGAGCAGCGCGCCGTCGGCATAAACGTGGCCGTCGATCGCAACGGGTGGATATAGGCCGGGCAGGGCCGTGCTGGCCTGGATCGCACGCGAAATGGGGATGTGATCCCACCCCGGCTCGCCGAAGCGCACGGAATGTCCCGTGTTGAGCTCGGTCGCCACGATGTAGAGCTTCGGCACGAGCTTGCGGAAGTCGTTGGTGCGGCCGTCCAGCGTGAACAACCGGGCCATCACGCGCTCGAGCGGGCGGTTATCGCAGATACCCGTGGGCAGCAATCGACCGAGAGGGTCGATCACCTCGGCCCAGTCCTTGCCCGGATCACGCAGGTACTCGCGCGCGATGCCGGCGAGCATGCCTGGCATCCCCGCGATGCGCCGGGCGTACTCCCGGAACGCGGGCATCAGGAACAGCGCAGGCGAGAACTTCATCTCTTCCGATGCGTTGTGGATGAAGACGAGCCCCATGTCGGCGGTGTCGAAGCCGTTGGCGAGTCCGGCAGCGATCATCGCGCCCGAGCTCACGCCGACGTACATCTCGAGGTCCGTCAGCTGGAAGCCGTCGAACGCCTCTTCGATCGCGTGCAGGCACCCGACCTCGTAGAACGCGCCGAGCGGCCCGCCGCCAGCGAGCGCGAGCCCGAAGCGCCCGTGGCTTGTCCTTCTTCGTCCAGTCGCCGGTTGCAGGTCGAGCATTGCCGGACCTCCGTGCGTCGTTGATGCGGGCTGGGATGCGGGCGGGATCAGCCCGCGGTCTTGCTGCGTTTCGCGCGCGCGCGCCGCGGCGCCGCCGCGACCTTGCGCCTGGCGCGCTGCGCAGGCTTTGCCGCTTGCGCAGTGCGTTGCCGCTGGTTGATCTGGTTCACGCTGTCGTTCAGTTCACTCACGCGGCGGGTCAGTGCGCGGATTTCTTCGGCCGTCGGCACGCCGAGTTGATGCATCGCGCGCTGCACGCGGCTCTGGAACAGCGCTTCGAGGTTGTCCCAGGTTTCCTGCGCCTGTTCGCGCGCGCCGCCGACACGCGACTGCAACGTCTGCTGCGCGTTTTCGAAGGCATCGCGCACCCGGCGGCGCGCCGTAGAGCGCGACTGGCCGAGCAGCTTCAGGCCTTCGACCACGGCATCCTGGAACGCCTTGGGTCCTTCCTTCTGCGCGCGAAGTCCAGCGCTGGAACCGGCAGGCTTGCGGGTGCGTGAGCGGGAGGTGGCCATGACGAAACTCCTGGTGGGGCGCGTGCGTTCGGACTGCTGCAAACTGGATTGTGCGGAATCCCGGGCGCTTGCTGCAGTGTGTCAATCCGCAGTCTAGGTATTTCCCGCGGTCTGCGGAACCCGTTGCCTGCGCCGCGATTTGCCGGTGGCCGGGGTTCGCTTGCGGCCCGCCACGTTCTTCGAAGGCTGCTGCGCCGGGCGCGACGAAGTCGGCGCGCACTGCTCGAGGCCGAGCACGCCCACCGTTGCCGCCAGCAGCAGCCGCTCGAATTCAGGGCCCAGCCGGTCGACCACCTGCGCGGGTTCGGCGATGCAGGCGCGGTCCGCGATCAGCCCGAAGAACACTTCGCCTGCGTACGAGAGGATGCTGACCCCGACGCCGATCGAGCCGCTCTGCGGCACCCAGAAATACATCTGCGTGATGCGCTGCCCGCAGAGATACAGCGGCGCCTGCGGGCCCGGGACGTTCGAGGCCACGAGCGATCCTTTGCGGCTGAACAGGTCGAGGACCGGGCCCTGCACGACGTTCGGCAGCATGCCGAGCAGTGCCAGCACCGTGAGCGTGAGCGGCGGCTGCTGCGAGCCTTTCAGGGCCCGCATCGTGTCGTGCATCGTGTACGCCCGCTGCAGCGGGTTGGCAACGCCGACCGGCAGTTCGACGAACAGCAGCCCGAACTTGTTGCCGAGCGTCATCGCTTCGTCGGCTTCGCGCAGGTTCACCGGCACCGACGCGCGCAGCGAGACGTCCTGCGTGTCGAACCCGTCCGCACGCAAATAGGCGCCCAGCGCGCCGGCGACGGTGGCCATCAGCACGTCGTTGACGGTGCAGCCGAGCGCCCGGCTCACGGTCTTGACCTCCTGCAGGTCGAGCGGCTCCGACCACGCGACTCGTTTCTCGCCGCTCAAGGGCGCGCGCAGCGGTGACGCGGGATCGTCGGGCAGCGCGACGACTCGCGCAAATTCGCCGGCCATGCTCCTGGCCTGGAGCGCAATCGCCGCGGCGGTCTCCGGATGAAACAGCTTGTGCACACCCGTCTCGAGCAGTCGCGCGCCCTCGGCCAGGACGCTTTCGACGATGTCGCCCGCGGGTTGCGTCAGCTGGCTGACCCAGTCGAGCAGTTGCAGCGGGTCCGCGGCGCCCTTGCGTCGTCCTCGCGACCCGGTGCGGGACTCCGCTGCGTGGGCCCCGGCGAGCGCCGGGCCGGCATCCTGTTCGGTCAGCGACAGCAGCACCCGGATCATCGCGATGCCGTCCGCGTAGCAGTGATGCAGCCGGAGCACCCA